>NZ_DBEXAY010000302.1:0-10648 GCF_048170485.1 Victivallis sp.
ATCATAAATCTAGATATTCAAATATGAATAAAATGCAAAATAATACCATTCCTGCCGTAGAGAAGACAGTGGCGATTTTGAATTGTCTCGGCAACCGGAACGGAGGAGCGACGCAGGCGGAGCTTGCTGCGGAGCTCGACATTACTCCGAGTACCTGCTACCGGATACTGCAGACGCTGCTGGCGGCGGATTTCGTCCGCAAGGGAGCGGGCGGGCGTTACGACCTCTCCAACGGACTTGCGCCGGTGGTGCGCAAACTTTCCGACTTCACGGCGCGGTTCAGTGTGGTCCAGCCGGTGCTCGACCGTCTTGCAGCGGAGACCGGACTTTGCTGCAAACTTTCGATTCGGCAGGGAAGGGACCAGGTCTCGATTCTGCGGGCGGAGTCACCGCGGCCGATGGCGGTTTCCGGCAAGATCGGTGTTCATTTCCCGATTGTGGAGGGATCTGTCGGTGCGGCGCTGCTGGCGGATGCTTCGCCGGGAGAGATTCGAGAGCTTGCCGCAAGTTGTACTGTTCCGGTTGCCGAACAGAATCATGCCGAACTGGTGCTTGCCGGGGTGGAGGCGATCCGGCGGCATGGTTACTGTTTCAACGCCGGGAAGAACCGCTGGCGGGTCGATGCTCTTTCGGTTCCGGTCCGGGATATGGAAGGCAATGTGATTGCTGCGCTTACGTTGCTCGGCAGTGACGCCGATTTCACCGGTGATCAGGAACAGGCGCTCGCCGCCGCAGTGCGGCGTGCCGCGCGGGAATGTGCAAAACTTTGCGGTTGAATATTATATCATCTTTCAGGAGGAACCATGAATCAGAAAATTGATCCAGCAACATTGAAAATCACCGATATGCGGTTTGCCGACATCGACGGCGCGCCGAAGCGGTGTACGCTGCTCAAACTCTACACCAATCAGGGATTGATCGGTTACGGCGAGGTGCGCGACGCTTCCAGCCGTACCTACGCCGCGATGCTCAAGAGCCGCATTCTCGGCGAAAATCCCTGCAACATCGACAAGATTTTCCGCCGGATCAAACAGTTCGGCGGGCCGTCCCGGCAGGCGGGGGGCGTCTGCGGCATTGAAGTTGCGCTGTGGGACCTCGCCGGCAAGGCGTGGGGTGTTCCGGTCTGGCAGCTGCTGGGCGGGAAGTTCCGCGATCGGATCCGGGTCTACTGCGACACCGACTCCGAGGGCGGCGGGCGCGACATGGGCCGGGCGCTGGTCGATCGGATGAAGCAGGGGTACACCTTCCTCAAAATGGATCTCGGGATCGAACTTCTGATGGAACAGGAGGGGTGTCTCTCCGCTCCGCTCGGCTTCCTGGAAAAGATGCGCGAGTACAAGCAGACCGTTTTCGCCACGCCGCACGGTTCGATCGATCCGCGGGCGATGCGCGGCGAGGCCTACGACCTCTTCAACACCGCGCACGGATTCACCGGCATCCATCTCACCGAAAAAGGATTGGATTATCTCGATCAGTATATGGCTGACGTACGCAAAGTGACCGGATACGATATTCCGATTGCGATCGACCATCTCGGCCATATTCCGGTGGAGGACTGCATCCGGCTGGCCCGGCGGCTGGAGAAGTACAATCTCGCCTGGATGGAGGACCCGGTGCCGTGGCAGTGGCACGATCAGTACCGGCGCATTGCGGCGGCGACCACGGTTCCGCTCGGCACCGGCGAGGACATCTACCTCAAAGAGAACTTCCGGCCGTTGCTGGAATCCGGGGCTCTGGCGGTGGTTCATCCGGATGTGCTCACCGCAGGCGGCATTCTGGAAACGCACAAAATCGGCGACATGGCCGAGGAGTACGGCGTTCAGATGGCGATTCACATGGCGGAGAGTCCGATCGCCTGTCTGGCGGCGGTCCACGTCGCGGCGGCGACCCGGAACTTCATGGCGCTCGAGGTCCACTCGGTGGATGTGCCGTGGTGGCCTGATCTCATCGCGCCGCGTCTGGAAATCCGCGACGGATTCATCACGGTTCCCGATGCGCCCGGTCTCGGCATTGAAGCGTTGAATGAGTCGTTGATCCGTGAGAAACTCCATCCCGACTTCCCCGAAGCGTGGGCGCCGACAACTGAGTGGGACAAGGAGTGGGCCAACGACCGCCAGTGGTCATAAAAAGGTGAGCCTATGTACGGAAAATGGGAAGAGATCATCGGCGATGAAATCAACGATGGCGTGATCGACGGAGCGGCTCTGCTGGTCTGCGATCCGGAACGGGAACTTTTCCAATATGCCTGCGGAGAAGCCGCCGACGGAGTGGCGATGAACTGCGACACGATCATCGATGTCGCCAGTGTAACCAAGGCCGTCGCGACGGCGACGGCACTCCTGCTCTGCCACAGCCGTGGCATGGTCGACTTTGACGCGCCGTTCACCCGGTATCTGCCCGATTTCACGGCTCCTCTGCCCGGCGGTCCGATCACAGTACGGGAGCTGGCGCTCCACATATCGGGATTCAGCCACGAAAATCAGCCGGAACGCCAGTACTTTGCCGAGGACGGGTGCGAACTGTTGCGTAACACCCTCCGTTTCCCGCCGCTCTTCCCGCCTCGGACGCACTTCGAGTATGCCTGCTGGAATTATCTGCTGCTCGGCCAGATCGTTGAACGGATCACGGGCCGCCGTCTGACGGAATTCTGTCAAACGGAGCTCTTCGAACCGCTCGGTATGACGGATTCGTCGCTCGGGCGGCCCGTCATCACCGCCCCCGGCAGGCTCGCACAAACCTGTGGGACGAATGCACCGGGGGAGATCTCGGATTTCGTCGCCTTCCGCGTCTATCGCGACGGTGGCTGCGCGGGAAATGCCGGGATGTTTTCCACGGCACGGGACCTCGGAAAATTCTGCCGGATGCTGCTTCAGGGCGGCCGTCTTCCCGGCGGCGGCGAGTTGTTCCCGGAAGCCCGGCTTCGCGAATTTACCGTCAATGCAATGCCGCCGCATCTGCCTGTAAAACGCAGTTTCGGTTGGATCATGAGGGACGCATATCGTCCAGAATCCGCGTCCGATCAGATCATCTATCATTCAGGATGGAGCGGTCAGACTCTCTACATCGATTTCGGGCTCCGGCTTTGTGTGGTGGTGTTGACGACGCGCCGCGGTGATTATGAACGCGCCAAACGCGACCGGAGCCGGATTGCATCGCTGCTGCTGGAAAAATTCACCGCAAAGAAAAAGGAAGGGTTCCGGTAGAGATGAGTTCTGTGGATAAACTGTTCGTCAAGGGCATCAGTTTCGGTTTCATGGCGGGACGGGGCTACTATCGCAGCGCCGCCGGTCAACGTGAAATTGAAAACATCTGCAATCTCGGAGTCAGCTATGTTGCATTGATTGCGACAGTTGCACAGGAGAGTTATCAGTCCACCCGAATGTTCGAGGACTTCCACTATACCCCCGCCGACACCGAGCTGGCCGCAGCGATTGAGACGTTCCACCGCCATGGCATCAAGGTGATGCTCAAACCGATGATCGAATGTCTCGACAGTGTCTGGCGCGGCAACATTTGTTTCCCGGCGAAACAGATGATGATCCCGGGGATCGAGGTTGACTACTGGGGGAAATGGTTCGCAAACTATACCGAATGCATGGCACACTATGCGCAGCTGGCCGAGGAAAACGGCGTTGAACTCTTCTGCATCGGATGCGAACTCATGGGATGCGAACCGCAGGAGAACCATTGGCCGGCGGTGATCCGGAGGGTGCGTGAGATTTACCACGGTCCGGTGACCTACAATGCCAATCAATATCATCCAGGTAAACCATTTGTCCGCAAATGGTTCAGCGAACTCGACCTGCTCGGCGTCAGCTTCTACACCGGCACTGCCCGGCCCGATCCGACCGCAACCGAACTTGCCGCTGATCTCCAGCCGTCAGTGGACGCGCTCGAGGCCGTGGTCAGGGAGACCGGTGTGCCGCTTTTCTTCGCCGAATGTGGTTCGCGTTCGGTGGCTGGCGGTACTCTGCAGCCGTGGATGTATTACAACGAAGGCGATTACGACGGGGAGAGTCAGGCGAACTACCTCGCCGGTGTCGTCCGGGCGTTTTCGAGCTGTCCCTGGTGGAAGGGATTGATGTGGTGGAAGTGGGATGAACAGCAGAAGCGCCCCCACTATACGCAGCCGCACGGCGACACGGGGTTCACGATCCACGGCAAACCGGCGGCGCAGGTGATGAAGAGATGGTGTGCAGGAGAGGAGTTGTAATTCTATGAAACTCGGATTGATGCTGCCGGTGAAACCGGATATCCGCTGGATTCTGGCGCGGCAGGTCGGTGTGGAATACGCGATCACCAAGGCCGCTCCCGAACTGTCGGGGCAGTTGCCGCCGTGGGACTTCGAATCGCTGCACAGCGTGAAGACACGTTTTGCGGAGCAGGGGTTCCGGCTGTGGGCTCTCGAAGGGGATGAATTCGATATGAGCCGGATCAAGCTCGGGTTGCCCGGGCGCGATGAGGATATCGAGCATTACTGCATGATGTTGAGGAATATGGGTCGGCTCGAAATTCCGCTTCTCTGCCTCAACTTCATGGCCGGTGTCGGCTGGTACCGCACCCGGGTGGATCTGCCGGAGCGGGGAGGGGCGCTGACCAGTGAATTTGACCGCGCCGCGATGCCGCCGGAGCCGGAGCTGAAGCTCTCGCATGAAAAGTTATGGAGCAACTTCGAATATTTCATCCGGGCGGTGATTCCGGCGGCGGAAGAGGCCGGGGTGAAGATGGGGTTGCATCCGGATGACCCGCCGATTGACCGGCTCTGCGGATATCCGCGCATTCTGACCAGTGCCGCGGCATTCCGGCGCGCGCTGGCGCTGGCGGCAAGTCCGAACTGCGGGGTGACCTTCTGTCAGGCGAACTTCCGGGCGATGGGGGAGGATGTTCCGGCGCTGATCGAGGAATTCTGCCGCAAAAAGCAGCTTTTCTTCTTCCACTTCCGCGATATCGAAGGGACGGCGGAGCATTTCCGCGAAACCTTCCATGACAACGGACCGACCGATATGGCGAAGCTGTTGAAGCTTTTGAAAGAGAATGGATTTGACGGGATTCTCCGCCCGGATCATACGCCGACGATGGCGACCGAGGAGAACTGTGAACCCGGCTATGCCATGCTGGGCAATCTATTTGCCGTCGGATATATCCGCGGCATTCTGGATGCACTGAAAACCATTGAAAAATAAAGGGATGGTGTGATGACAGAATATCGTAAACCAAACGTGTCGCAGGCGGAAATCAACGAAGCATTCGGTCCCGCCTATCGTGAACAGTGGAATGACAAGTTGCAACGGCAGATCGATGCCGACATCGAGAAAAACCGCAAAGCGGAAGGGGAGTTTTCGCTGCCCGCTTCCGCTGCCGGGCGGGAGATTCAGGTCGAACAGCTCTCGCACGATTTCATCTTCGGCGCTCACATCTTCAACTTCGATCAGCTGGGAACCGATGAGCGCAACCGCCGTTACAAGGAGTTGTACGGCACACTGTTCAACTCCGCGACGATCGCCTTCTACTGGAAGCAGCTGGAGCTGGAGGAGGGGCATCCCCGTTTCCGGCCCGAATACCGTGACTCCGCCGATTTCTGGAACCACTGCCCGAATCCGAACTCTCAGCCGCACTGGCGCCGCCCCGCCACCGATCCGGTGGTGGAGTTCTGCCGCTCGAAAGGAATCCGGCTTCATGGACACACGCTGGTCTGGGGCAACAACCGCTGGCAGATTCCGGACTGGCTGATTGGGCGGATGCCTCTCCATTTTCTCAAGAAGGCCAATCTGGAGCAAAATCCATCGGATGGCACCTTGGAGTGTCAGGCTACCGCGTATCCCTTTGAGGAGATGTCTGCTGACGAGATGGCGGAGGCGATGCCGGAATACACCACGCTGCTTAACGTCCTCACCGCGAAACGGATCATGGAAATTGCCGTGCGGTACGGTGACAAAATCGACAGCTGGGATGTCGCCAATGAGAGCGCCGCCGATTTCGGGAAGGGGCGGATGGTCCCCGGTTCGAAGCTGTGCAAGAGCTGGTATGGTCCGATGCCGGGCGACTATACCTATCGGGCATTTAAGATCGCCGAGAGCGTTTTCCCGGAAAAGGCGAAACTGAACATCAACGATTACAACCTTTCCGAAGATTATCTTCAGCAGGTATGCGATCTGCGCCGCCGGGGCTGCAAGATTGATATCATGGGGGCGCAGATGCATCTTTTCGACCCGCAGATATGTCTGAATATTGCTTCCGGCAAGGATCTTCGGCAGAGTCCGGAGACAGTTCGTCGAACGATGGAGCTGATCGGCAAGGCCGGGTTGCCGATTCACCTGTCGGAGATCACCATCACCTCTCCCGGAGGAGACCGCCGCGGCGAAATCATTCAGGCCGGAATCTCCCGCAACCTCTATCGGCTCTGGTTCAGTCTGGCTCCGATGATGGGCATCACCTGGTGGAACGTGGTCGACGGCTGCGGTGCACCGGGTGAACCGGCGATCTCCGGATTGTTCACCCGCGATATGGAGCCGAAGCTCTCCTATTTCGCGCTCAATGATCTCATCCATCACGAATGGCACACGAGTCTGTCGTGCCGCGCCGACCGCGAGGGAAAAGTGGGCTTCCGGGGCTTCCGGGGCCGTTACCGTCTAAGCTGGACCTCCGCGGAAGGCAAGGCGGAGTCGATGGAATGTCATCTGAAATAACACTCATGCAACACAAGGAGATGTGAATATGCCTTCCCTTCAGGACATGAAGCAGAAAGCCAAAGAAGCCGGTCTCATGAAACTCGATCGGCTGATTGCCACCCGTCAGCGCATTCCGAACTGTGAACTGGCCATTCCGCTCGACGAACTCTGCGCCCGGTACGAGAAACTCTACACCGGATGCATCAACGATGTGATGCGGGAACTCTGCCTGCTCAATCAGAATCTGCCGTCGAACATCATGCCGCTGCGCGATGAGATGGTGGTCTGCGGCGAGGCGTTCACGGTCAAGAGTGCGCCGAATGTGATGATCGAGGGGGAAATGACCTTCCGCGCTCAGATGCTCGACGAGATGAAGCCGGGCGGGCTGGTCGTCTGGGATACCTCGGAGGACACCGAAGCGTCGCTCTGGGGCGGTGTGATGACCGCCACCGCCATTTCGAAGGGAATCCGTGGCGCAGTGATTTCCGGCGGCATCCGCGATACGAAGCAGATTCTCGAACAGAAGTTTCCGCTCTTCTACAAGTATCGCACCAGCAACGGTTCGCTTGGCCGCTGCATGATTACCCACTATCAGGTTCCGGTCCGGATCGGCAAGGTGACTGTCCGCCCCGGCGACATCATCTTCGGCGACATCGACGGTGTGCTCTGCATTCCGCGTGAAATCGCCTGCGACGTGCTGTTGCGCGCCGAGGGGATCGAACGCAACGAGATCGATATCTTCTCCTGGGTCCGGCAGGGCGACACCATCTCCGAGATCATCGAAAAAGGCGGTTATTTCTAAGAGGACGCAGACGATGGATGGAGCATTGGAAAAACTGTTCTCCCTCGCCGGTCATACGGCGCTGGTGACCGGTTCCAGCCGGGGCATCGGCCGGGAGATTGCGCTTACGCTCGCCCGGGCGGGCGCGACGGTGATTCTGCACGGATCGCGGGAGTCCGCGAAACTCCGCGACGCCGTCGAGCTTGTGAAACAAATCGGCGGGCGGGGCGAATGCGTCACCGCCGACCTTACGGATGACAAGGCAACCGCTGCACTTCCCGACGCCTGCCGGGCGCTGGGGCTGGAGGTGGATATTCTCGTGCTGAACGCCTCCATTCAGGAGTATCTTCATGTGACCGATTACGAACCGGAGGAGTTCGCGCGGGAGTTCCAGGCGAACGTCGGCGCGGCGTTCCGGCTGGTGAAGGAGTTCTCCCCCGCGATGCGCCGGAAGCGCTGGGGGCGGATTGTCTGCGTCGGCAGCGTCAACCAGCTTCGCCCGGCGACGCGGCTGTCGATCTACTCCGCAACCAAAGCGGCGCTGGAGAATTTCACCGTCTGCTGTGCGAAGGAGTTTGCCGCCGACGGCGTCACGGTGAACAACCTCGTGCCCGGCGTGATTCTGACCGACCGCAACGAGAAGATTCTGAGCGATGAGGCGTTCCGGGAGACGGTTCGCAGTTCGGTTCCGCTCGGCCGGTTCGGGAGTGTTGCCGACATGGCGGGAGCGTCACTTCTGCTCTGCAGCGAGGCCGGCGCCTACATTACCGGCATTGAACTGCCGGTGACCGGCGGCATGCATCTGTAGAAGGAACGGCCCGGTTTGCCGGTATTCACCGGGTTCCGCAGAGAGCGCGGAACCCGGTGTTCTCTTTTGTTCAGAAGGCGTTGACCTGTTTGGCGTCGAGCGAGAGGGACTCCACCTCTTTGCCGGAGACGAGATTTTTCCGGAGCAGCTCTTCCAGCGCGCGCCGCATGGTGATCATGCCGTCCTTGAAACCGGTTTCGAGCGCCGAGGGGAGCTGGCCGCTCTTGCCGTCGCGGATCATCGACTGAACCGGCGGCGTGCCGACCATGATCTCGAAGGCGGCGATGCGTCCGTTGCCGTCCCGCCGGGTGAGCAGCCGCTGCGAGACGACGGCGAGCAGAACGCCGGCGAGCTGCAGCCGGATCTGATTCTGCTGATGGGAGGGAAAGGAGTCCACGATGCGGTCGATGGTCTGCGGCGCGCTGTTGGTGTGCAGTGTGGCAAAGACGAGGTGACCGGTTTCCGCGGCGGTGAGGGCGGCGGAAATGGTGTCGAGATCGCGCATTTCGCCGACCATGATGATGTCCGGATCCTGCCGCAGCGCGAACTTGAGGGCCGTGGCGAAGGAGAGGGTGTCGGAGTGAACCTCCCGCTGTTCGACGAGCGAAAGCTGGTTGGCGTGAAGGTATTCAATCGGGTCTTCGATCGTGATGATGTGCCGCGAACTGGTGCGGTTGATGTGATCGATCAGACTGGCCAGCGTGGTGGATTTGCCGCTTCCGGTGGGGCCGGTGACGAGAATCAGCCCCTGTTGTTTCTCCACCAGCTTGACCAGCTGCGGCGGAATGTTGAGCGCTTCCGGTCGCGGGATATCGTTGTTGATGACGCGGGCGGCGATGCCGACCGTGCCGCGCAGGAAGAAGCCGTTGATGCGGAAACGGTAGGTTTTCGGCAGGGGATCCGCGTCGGAGAGGGTCATCGAGATGGAGATGGCGAAATCGATCTCCCGCGTCTCCTCAAATTCAACCCGCTGGCGGGGCGAGAGCAGACTGAAGAGCAGCCGTTGGGTGTCCGTCGGGGTGAGTTCGGGCAGTTCCATCGCGCGCAGATTGCCGCTGATGCGGATAATCGGACTGGTCCCCGAGGAGAGAATGAGGTCCGAGGCGCCGAGTTTGACCGCACTGCGGAGCAGCCGCTTCATATCGATGTTGACGTTGTCGATGACGTTGGCCGTGCTGTTGTAGTAGTTGCGGAAGGTGTCCACGCCGGACTCCATGCCGCGCAGATAAAGGCGGAATTCCGCTGGATTGCCGGAGGCGTGTTCGGCGACCTCCTGCGAGATGAGCCCTTCGCGACAGAGCTGGAAGAGCGAACGGTTGAAGGGGAGCATGCCCGCTTCCGCTCCGCGCCGCAGAGAATCCTCCAGCGCCTGAAAGTCGCGCGCGGCAATCTGTTTGCGGACCGTCGGGGTGCCGAGGAGAAGTTCCAGCGCCGGAATCATGCCGCTCTGATCCTGACGCGGCAGCAGCCGCTGGGCGACGACCGCGACCATCGCCATGCCGAGGTCGGAAGCGACCTGTTCGCGCTGTTCTTCCGGATAGAGATCGATGATCCGTTCGATGGCGGTGATGGAGTCGCTGGTGTGAAGCGTCGAGAGCACCAGGTGGCCGGAGAGCGCGGCGGTGACCGCGGCGCGGACCGTGGCGAGGTCGCGCATTTCGCCGATGACGATCACGTCGGGACTTTCGCGCATGGCGCTGTGGAGCGCGAAGCTGAAGCTGTCGGCATTGCCGTCCAGTTCCCGCTGCGTGACGAGGCTTTTGGCGTCGTGGTGCAGATATTCGATCGGGTCCTCCAGCGTGAGGATATGTTTGCAGAAGTGGGCATTGATGTAGTTGAGCATGGCGCTCATCGTGGTGGATTTGCCGTTGCCCGCCGCACCGACGACCAGGATGATGCCGCGCGATTCCGAACAGATCTGCGCGAGGGTGTCCGGCAGATGGAGGTCGGCGAAATCCAGTTCGTCTCCGGAGCGGATCGGCCGGGCAACCAGCGCCGGCCCGTTGCTGGCGGAGAAGAAGTTGATGCGGAAGCGCGCCTCCGGCGTGGGCGCGAAGGCGGCGTCGGTGCTTCCTGTCTGCAGATAGAGCTGTTCCTGTTCCGGTGGAATCACGCTTTTCCGGAAAAGATCGATCTCCTCCCGGGTGATGATCTGTTCACTGTAGGGCGCAACTTCGCCGTAGCGGCGGAACGCCGGCGGTTTCCCGGCGGAAAGGAACAAATCGGAGGCGTTGTTGCGGACGGCGTTTGCAAAAATCTCTGTGATTGTCATAAGGCTCCCCTTCCGAAAACAATGGTTGTCCGCCGCAAAGCGGACTTGAAAAATCAGCTCCCGGACATTACCTTAATACCACTTTACGAGAAAACCAAATCAGGAACCCCCTCTTTATG
>NZ_DBEXAY010000303.1:0-20744 GCF_048170485.1 Victivallis sp.
ACATAGCAAGCTGCTATAATATGTAGCAAGATGAATTTCAACAGGGATCACATTATGTTGAATGGAACCTCCGGAAAACGAACGGAAGATATCCGAACCCATCTGCTCCGGCAGATCAAAATCGGGAATTTTTCACGCGGAACAGCTCTGCCGTCGGAACGGGAGCTGGCGGAAAAACTTGACGCCAGTTACATGACGATCCGAAAAGCGATCGGACAACTGGTCGAAGAACACTATCTGGAACGGATTCCCCGGGTTGGAACGTTTGTTTCCCCGCAGATTCCGGCCTGCAAGGTTCAACGCCAGCTCGGTATCATCGTCCCGAGCTGGACGGCGCCGGAGAATTCCGATTTCGTGATGTATGCCAGTGAAGCCGCCGAACAGGACGGCTGGCTGCCGAAACTCTATTTTGCCCGGCACTGGGAGGACCGCATGTTGACCGATGCATGGCAGAACTGCGATGCCCTGCTCTGCTTTGCGCCCCAGGCGGTCAATCAGATGCCCGCGGAACTGCTGGATCGTTTCCGGAGCCATGAGAAGCCTGTGGTTCTGATTGGTGTTCCGGCGCATCACTTCGGTCTGGACACCGTTGCCGGCTCCATGGAGCTGGAGTTGAAGGTCATTCTGGACCGTCTGGCGGCGGCCGGACACTCCCGGATCGCCCTGATCGAACAATACACGTTAATGAACGACCAGCTGCAACTGGGAACCCCGACCTTCTACTCGGTCTGGAAACAGCGGATCACGGAAGCTCTGGGGGCCGACGCCGTTCCGGAATTGAGCATTCTGGTGGAAACCCCCCGCTTCGAGCTGCCGCACCGGGCCATTTACGATAAGCTGAAGAGTTTCGGCCGCAAACTGCCGTTCACCGCAATTATCACCTGGATCCCATTCGTCTGGGGAGTGACGGCGGCCTTGACCGATCTCGGAATACGGATTCCGGATGATGTGTCTCTGGTTGCGAACGGCGATCGACAGGAGGTGCCCTTCTACCGGCCCAAACTCAGCTACCTCAAGGTTCCGCTGCGGGACCACGCTTTCAAAGCGCTGGAATTGATACGGGCCCGGGAACGCAATCCCGATCTGCCGGTGCAGTACGCCATGATTTCCCCGGTTTTCATCGAGGGAGAGACCTTGAAGAAACTGAGTGGAGAAGTATAGCAGAATGGCTCGTTCCGCCTGAAAATCTTTCAAAAACAACCATTTTCGCCTCAATCGAAAACAGCAATCCGACGACAGGGCCGTGAGTCGAATGAAAAAACAAAAAGAAACGACAGGGAGGTTGGAAGGAAGTGATCATGAGAAAGAGCGCAAAATTTACCTTAATCGAACTTCTTATCGTTATCGCAATCATTGCGGTTCTTGCGGCCATGTTGCTTCCCGCTCTGAACAAGGCCAGAGAACGGGGCCGTCAGGCCAGCTGTACCGGAAATCTCAAGACCATTGCCACCAGTTTCTCCATGTATACCAACGACTACAACGATTTCCTGCCATACCGGGTCGCGACGACGTACAAAGGAAACAGTTGGCACGTGCAGGGAGGATTCCTGCTCTCCGGCTGGGCGTGGAAACTTTTTCCTTATATTCGTTCGCTCAAAGTGGCGATCTGCCCCTCGGACAACACGAAGGAGAGCATTGCCAGCTTCCCGCAATACTGGCACTACACGCCGGCTGACGGCGACGCGACCAGCTGGCATAAATTCGCCAGCTACACCTGGCGTTACCCCTTGCACCACGGTGCGGAAAATGCCGGAAAATACATTTTGAAAACCAACACGTTTGCCCGCCCCGGCAAACAGGCGATTGTTCATGAACTGCGGAATTTTCATTCCTCCCAGGTGCAGCTGGTCTCTTCCGGCTTTTCCCAGCCACGCCTGAGCGAAACGGTTACAGTCGGAGCATCCTATCTGGACGCCTCCGTCCGGCAATGGACGATCGGACTGCGTTCCTCTTCCGGCGGCTGGGAAACCGGATTCGCCGCCGGCGACATGAGTCAGACCAGCTATTGGGATGACCCCAGAGTCCGCTGGGATAACTGAGGGAACCTCTCCCCGGCCAAGCAGAAAAACAGAAAGGTTGTTATCATGAAATTATCAAGCATCTGCGGCATACTGAGTTGCCTCTTCACCGCGGGGGTGCTGTCCGGAGCCGAATTTCTCAGGAATCCCGGTTTTTCCCGGCTGGATGAAAAGGGTGTCCCGGCCGATTGGAGTTTGCGCGACACACCGGTGCGCAAAGGCCTGCCGCCGCGTTCCCCGAACCGGCCGGCCGCTTCCGTGACGGACCGGATTCTGACGCTGGATACCGAAGGCGGAAAATTTGAAGTGATGCTGATCCATTTCCGCACACCGCTCAAAGCCGGCGAAAAATACAATTTCTCCTTCGATGTGCGCGGAGCCGGTCAGGCCGGGTACCGCGGCGTGGTGTTCTGGACCACCCTCGCGGACGGCAAACCCGTCTGGCGCCATGTCGGCGGCGAATGGAAGAGGGCCCCGCAGGAGTGGACGCACGTCGATCTGCCGTTCACCCTGCCGGCCGACGGCCGGGAAACCTACGTCTATCTGGCGGCCAACGGCCCGGGCAAGGCGGAATTCCGCAACGTCCGCCTCCGGGATGCCGGCGTGGATCTGGTTCCGGGCAATGAACTGGCAGTATTTGCGCCGGGCGAAGCTGTCACATTTCAGGTGGAAAATCTGGTCTCGCCGGGAAACACCGTGACCTGGAGCGTCACCGACTTCGACGGCAAAACCGCGGCAGAAGGGAGGTGGCAGAACGGAAAACTTCTGGAATTGCCGAAACTGGCCAACGGCTGGTATCAGCTCACCGCCCGGGAAAGCGATGCTTCCGGAACCTTGCTGCAGGAACGCCGGAGAGCGTTTTCCATCATTCCGGAAGTGCCGCAACGCGTCCGGGATTCAGAGAAGAACCAATATGGCGCCATGGTCAACCCCCACACCTTTTACCCGATGGAACAGCGGCGGATGGATGCCGCGTTCATGCACCGGATCGGTATCCGGTATGTCCGGACCCACCGGCTCAACTGGATACACCAGCAGACCGCCCCCGGCGCTCCATTCGACTGGAACGAGGCGGACCGGCAAACCGAACTCTACCGGAAATACGGCCTCCGGCAGGTCGTCACCACCGGCTGGCCGACTCCCTCCTGGGCCAGCGACGCCGCCGGAACCGAACTGCCCGCCAAAGGGAACTTCATCCCCAAACCGGAATTCATGGAAATGCACCGCCGCTATTACACTGAAATGGCGCAGCGTTACGGCGATTCGATCGCCTATTATGAAATCGGCAACGAAGTGGACGCCAGCAATTTCTGGATGGGGAGCCGCGCCAGTGCGATCAAAGGGGACGATGCGGCGATTCTCCGGGATTTCATCAACTACTATATCGCCACGGCCCGGGCAATCAAAGCGGGTGATCCGGATGCGCAGATCGGCCCCAGCACCACCGGCGCCGTACCGGCAGGCCACACGTACAAGCCGTGGATGCAATGTTTCTGGAACTCTGAAGCGCGCAATGATACCGATATCTTCTGCACCCATTACAGCGCCGATCTCGGAAAAATCCGGGAGGTAATGAAACAATGCGGCAAAGAGGTTCCGATTGTCCTGACCGAAATCGGCGGTCTGGTTAAAACCGAAACATACGAGTTGTCTGCCGACATCCTGCGCCAGCTGATCAAACGCACTTACGCGCAGTTTCTGCCGCAACTCAACCAGGGCGGCCGGGCGCTCTGCAAGTTTCTGTTGCGGAAAATTCCGGAGGTGCGGGAAGGCTGGGTCTCGGAAATGCTCGATGCCGATTACACCCAGCGGCCGGAATATGTGGCCTATGCCACGTTGATCCGCCTCACCGGCGACGGTGAGTTTGAGAAAGAGCTCAATCTGACCGCCAATGCCGATTCCGGCTGGGTGGAGGCCTACCGGGTCAGAAGCGGCAGCGGCACTGTCAACGTCATTCTGCTCAACGATACCGACAAGGCCCGGGTGACGCTGCCCTCTTCCGCGGAAACGCTCCGGCTCGTCGACGTGATGGGGCGGGAAACGACGATGCCGGTCCGGGATGGGAAACTGATGCTGGCGATGCGCGAGGATACGCCGCTTTTCGTCCTCGGCGAAATCGGTGAAAATCCCGGCCCGGTGAAACACCCGGAACCGCAGCTGGTAGAGAAAAAAATGCTGAACATCGCCAATGCGGATTTCGAACTGGCCGAAGAGAACGGCCGCATCCCCGGCTGGAGCAAGCTGCTGGATGAAACCAGACTGACCGTCCCGGCCGGCGAACATTCGTTCACCGTGACAATTGACCGGGTGGAAAAAGCCGCCGGCGAAAGTTCCGTGCGGATGGAAAGCGGGAAACAGACCCGCTGGTACGGCATCCTCAGCAAGCTGCCGATGTCGGAAATTCCGGTCCCGAAAGCCGGCCAATACGTCGTATTCAAAGTCAGTTACGACCAGAAGGCGGAAAATGTCGTCGGCACCGGAGCCGGGCTCACGCTGGCCTTCCGGGCGGCGGATATGCGCCGCGTCAGTTTCGGCGGCGGCAACTGGGACAAGGGAACGTTCGGCTGGACTCACAAAACATGGCAATCCGGCCCCATGCCGAATTTCCATCGCGACACCCGGTTGATCACCCTGGAGTTCTATCTCGGCGTCGCCACCGGAAGGGTCTGGATCGACAACGTCAAAGTCGAAGTGGAACTCTGGCAGAAAAGCAACGCTTCCGCCGGATACATCAACTGATCGTCAGGATTCAGGCAGAAACTCCGTCCCGGAGGAAACTTTTACCGGTTTCCCGGGGCGGAATTTATTTTTCAAGTTGTATTTGTATTAAATGACAGTATAGTATGCGGCAGTCACCGGCACCGGCCATGACGGTACCGATTCCGGAGCCGGTGAACTCGATCGATACAACCTCTGAAAAAATCCTGTCAGGAACTGCTGTATGTTTCTCTCAAATCCGTTAAAAGACCGTGTTTTCAACCGGAAACTTTTGTCCCTCGCCTTCCCGATCTCCATGCAGAACCTGATGCTCGCCCTGGTGGCGGCCGCCGATGCCGTCATGCTCGGCAAGGTCAGCCAGAACGCCATGGCGGCCGTCTCCCTCGCCACCCAGATCCAGTTCGTCCAGAACATGCTGCTCGGCGCGATCGTCAGCGGTGCGGGAATCCTCGGCGCCCAGTACTGGGGGAAAAAGGATACCGCCGCCCTCGGCAGAATCTTCGGTCTGAGCATTCACGAAGCGATGCTGGTTTCGGTGGCGTTCTTCCTCGGCTGCCGCTATTTTCCGGAAAAGCTCATGCTCCTCTTCGCCCACGACCCGGAGCTGGTCGAGATCGGCGCGGAATACCTGAAAATCGCCAGCTGGTCCTACCTGCTCACCGGCGTGTCGCAATGTTATCTGGCCATCATGCGCGTCAGCGAGCACGCCTCCCGTTCCGCCTGGATCAGTTCGGGCGCGGTCATCGCCAACATCGTCCTCAACTCGATCTTCATCTTCGGCCTGTGCGGCGCTCCGGCCATGGGGGTGAAGGGCGCGGCGCTGGCGACGGTGCTCGCCCGGGTCATCGAACTGGTCTGGTGCATCGTCTCCAGTTACGAGAAAAGCTTCATTCCGCTGAAACTCAAAGCGGTTTTCACCTTCGACAAGACCCTCTTCCTGGATTTCTGGCATTACACGCTCCCGGTGCTCGGCAGCTTTCTGCTCTGGGGAATCGGCTTCACCTCCTACACCGCCATCATGGGCCATATGGGGCCGGATGCGGCCGCGGCCAACGCGATCGCCGCAGTGGTTCGCGACCTCATGTGCTGTCTCTGCAACGGCATCGCCGCGGGAGCGGGAATCCTGATCGGCAACGAACTGGGCGCCGGCAACCTCCAGCTGGGGAAGACCTACGGGGACCGGGCGATGATCCTCTCGTTTCTGATCGGCTTTCTCTCCACCCTGGTCATTCTCAGCGTCATTCCGCTGGTGTCGCACTCTCTTGAGCTGACCGAACAGGCGCATCACTACATGGTGGGGATGTTCGTCATCCTTTCGATCTACATGATCGGCCGCTGTGTCTGCACCGTTGTCATCAACGGCATCTTCTCCTCCGGCGGCGACACGCTGTTCGACGTGTACAGCCTGGCCGTCTGCATGTGGGGAATCGCCCTGCCCTGCGCATTTCTCGGCGCCTTCTACTTCCACCTGCCGGTGCTGGTGGTCTACGCCTGCACCTGCGTGGATGAGGTCGGCAAGGTGCCGTGGGTCATGCTCCACTACCGCCGCTACAAGTGGGTCAGAAACATCACCCGGTGAACAAAAAAACGGGAGGCAACGGATCGCTCCGCTGTCTCCCGCCGACGGGAGAAGGCTCTGCCTGCCTTCCCCCGTCTCCCCCCGTTACAATCCCGCCAGAAAGCGGATCTCCCGTTTGATAAACTCGGTCGAAGAGTCCACCACCGGCGCCATCAGCAGGTCGGCGGCGATGAACTTGTCTCCCGCCTCCAGCAGCCGCGCCTTGAGCTTCTGCTGGAAATCGTACTGGAACTCGGTCGCGATGTTCACCTTGGCGATGCCGCAGGCGATCACCGCGCGGATCTTCTCCGGCGGCGTTCCCGAACCGCCGTGCAGCACCAGCGGAATCGGAATCGCCTCCCCGATCCGCCGGGCGAGTTCCACATCGATCTTCGGCGTATCCTTGTAGAAGCCGTGGGCGGTCCCGATCGAAACCGCCAGAGCGTCCACCTTCGTCTCTTCGTAGAAACGGACCGTCTCATCGAGCTGGGAGACCGCCATCGTGCTGCCCCCCATCGGCACGTGGCCGATTTCGCTTTCGATCGAAACCCCCGCCTCACGGGCGAGCTTGACCGCCTCGCGGACCGCCGCGACGTTCTCGTCGAACGGCAGTTTCGACGCGTCGAGCATCACCGAAGTAAATCCCGCCGCGATCGCCCGCCGGACCTGTTCGACCGAAGAGCCGTGGTCCAGATGGAGCGCGACCGGCACCGACGCCTGTTCAGCCAGGACGCGGACCGCCGCCCCCAGCGGCTCTCCGTGCCCGTTGTCGATCAGTCGGCTGTAGAGCTGGACGATCACCGGCTGGCCGAGCTCTTCGGCCGCCCGCACCACCGCCAGCGCCGTCTCGTAGTTGCCGATGTTGAAGGCACCGACCGCACGCCCCTCCCGCCGGGCGGCGGGAAGGATCTCATTCATCGTAACTAGCATAGATCGGCCTCCGCCGCCTCTTCCAGCGTGACGCACTTGAGTCCGGCGGCCTCCAGCGCATCGGCGGTGTTGGCGCTCGCCACGATCACCGGCACGTCGGCTTCCGCCTGCGCCGCGACCTTGACCGCCAGCATCTTCACGAGTTCCGGATAGAGCCGGTCGAGCACCAGCGCCCCCTCCCCGGCGGTGTAGGACTCTTCGACGTTGGTGCCGAACATCCGGTTCTTCACGCCGAGCAGTGCGAGCAGCTGTTCGGCGCAGTCGCACTTGAGGTAGTTCTTGAGGTAATCGCTCGGCAGGTAGCTCGCGACGCCGGTCTTCCCGGCGAAGGTGAGACGCCCCTCCTTCGCAAGTTTCGCAAAGTATCCGGCGGTGAACATCACCTCCGGAACAAGGTTCACTCCGGCGGCCTTGAAGTCGCTCTTCAAAGCGTCGGCCGCGGCCGGATTGCTGACCAGCAGCACCTTCGCTCCGGTGCCGTTGACCACCGCGGCGAACTTCTCCATCGCCGCCTTCGCATCCGCGGTGAAACCGAGCACGTTCAGCGCCTTGCCGATGCAGCCGCCCCGGACCACGGCGTACGAGACGTTCGCCTTGTCGAGCACCGCCTTCACCGCCTTTTCCACCGACAGACGCGCCGCGGTGCCGGGATCGACGAAGTAGAGCACGTCAGCCTTGCCTTCGACGCTCCAGTTCTCGGTCGCCTTGAGTTCGGCAACGAGCTGTTTCACCTTCTCCGGCGCATAACCGGCATCGACGATGTCGCGGCGCAGAGCCAGCTGCAACCCGATCTCGTCGTACCCCTTGCCGTCGTGGTAGCCGTCGCAGTGGAAGCGGTTCGCTCCGGAGAGGTCCGAGCGGTAGATCGCGTCGATGAAGTCGGCGTTGCCGATCTCCTCCGGATGCATCCGCACCCGGTCGGCGATCAGCGCGCGGCCGCGGGGCGTGTCGGATTCACGGCCGGAAACCTGGCCGACCGCCGAGAGATGGCGGCACATGAAGCAGAACCGGCACGAGGACATGACTTCGGGAAACTGATTGATCTGCATGATTTAGACTCCTTTGAAACCCATCTTGCCGGGATTCATGATGTTGTTGGGATCGAGCTGCTTCTTGATGTCTTCGAGCACGTACATTGCCGGGCCGTAGAGCTCCTTCATCAGGCGGCCGAGTTTGAGGCCGACGCCGTGATGCTCGTTGATGACACCGCCTTCGCGGATCGCCGCGCGGATCGCGAGATCCCAGACGCGGTTGTAGAGCGCCGCCGCCTCGGCCGGATCGTCCGGCGCCTTTTCGAAGATGAAGCGCGCATAGAGCATGCAGCCCCAGTCGTACCAGTGGGAGAAGTGACCGATGAAGGACGCTTCCGGGAAGTCCTCTTCGACCACGTTCTTCATCGCCCAGTAGACATTTTCGATCTTGCTGAAGGTGGCGACGGTGTCCAGCGTGCCGAACGCCTGCGGCATGTGGAACATGTAGGGCGGATAGAAGAACTTGTAGCGGTTCTTCCACCACGCTTCGCCCGATTCGGTGCCGAGGTCCTCCTTCGGACCGGCGGCGCGGCAGATTTCGCAGGCGCGCTCCATCTGGAGGTCAACCACCTTCTCCGGCCCGTCGAATCCGAAGACCAGATAGGCCCCTTCGCGGTCGATGCCGAGCACCCGTTTGATCAGCTTCGCGGTTTCCGGGCCGTCGTAGAGACGGACCGCGCAGGGCTGGAGACGGCTGTGCATCAGTCCGGCGCCGGCGGTCATCGCCGTGTGCATATCCGGGAAGAGGAACGCGTGGAACTTGCGCGCCTCCGGAATCGGATGGATCTTCATCGTCACCTTGGTCATCACGCCGAGCGTCCCCTCGCTGCCGAGGAAGAGCATGGTAAGATCCGGCCCGGAGGCGTGGCGCGGCACCGGGAGCGTGTGGATGATCTCACCGGTCGGCGTCACCACCTCGAGCGACATGACCATATCCTCGATCTTGCCGTACTTGGTCGAGAGCACGCCGGTGCCGCGGTGGGCGAGGAATCCGCCGATGGTGGCGCAGGCGATCGACGCCGGGAAGTGCATGGTCGAATAGCCCGCCTTCTCCACCGCCCATTCGAGATGCTGGGCGTTGATGCCGGTTTCGCAGGTGACCGAAAGGGTGCGCGTATCGATCTCGATGACCCGGTTCATCCGCTTCATGTCGAGGATGATGCCGCCGTAGACCGGCAGTGCGCCGCCCTGGGAACCGGAACCGCCGCCCCACGGCGTCACCGGAATCTTGTACTGGTTGGCGATCTTCATCACCTTGGCGACCTCTTCGGTCGAACCGGGGTGGACGATGAAGTCGGGTCTCTGCGGTTCGCGCCCGCGGTCGTGCCACATCTCCGGAATCCAGTAATAGTCGATCGAGTGGCCGAGCCCGTCGGCCGCGCCGGAGTTGACGAATTCCGCTCCGACCGCGTCGACGAGTTCGCAGCGGATCATCTGGTACATGTAGTTGTCTTTTGCCAGTTGCATGATCACTCCTGTTGAGGTTAAATGATTTTAATACCCATCCATTTCGCGAAAAGCTTGAGTTCGGCGGTCACGTCGCCGTGGATCAGCGCATAGTGGTGCTCGACCCCTTCGTCGATGATCGTCTCGATCAGGTCGGAGACCTTTTCGTCGAATTCGACCTGAAGCGGCGTACCGCGCAGCAGCTGCTCCGTCTCCAGCGCGGTGCCGGCGGCCATGAAGAGCCGGTAGCCGCCGTCGCGGTCTTCGCCGATGCGCATCAATGTCACCCGGCCCGGCTTGAGCGGGAACTCGCAGCTCACCCCCTTGACGCCGCCGCCGTCGATGATCGAATGCTTGCAGAAGCGCGGTTCGCAGCCGCTCCGGCAGAGGCTCGGCGCCGCCGCGCCGCAGTGCCAGACCACGCCGGTGTTCGCCTTCTCGTCGAAGCTGATGAGGTCGCAGAAGAAGGGCTTCTCGCCCGGCACCAGCAACGAACCGAGCTTCATCGTCACGGTGCCGATCATGTCTCCTTCACAGCCGGTGACGAATCCGGCCTCGTTCAGCAATCCGATCAGCGCGCAGACGCCGATGCCGTAGATGTCGCTGAACTCCGGCCAGCAACGGATGGCGAAGGCATCCAGACGGTACTTCTCCGCGGTTTCGACGAACGCCTGAAAGAGCGCCTTGAGCCGCCGCCGCTCCTCGTCGGAGATGTCGAACGAACGGATGGGATCGGCCACCGGCGCGCACGGTTCGGCGCTGTCGGCGAAAATCTTCCGCGCCTTCTCCACCACTTCGAGCATGGTCAGCTTCTCGGTGGAGATGCCGAAGGTGTCGAGCAGCTGAAGTTCGTCGTAGTTGCTCGCGTAGAAGCCGGGGACCCGTCCGCCGACCGAGCCGATGCGCAGATTGCGCAACCCCTTGACTGCGGCGACGACGCGCAGTTTGCGGCCGATCGCTTCGACCGCCTCCGGCCCTTCGCCGTAGACGAAGGTGTAGGGCAGACGCATCTTCCAGAGCGCGTGGGCGTTGCAGTTGGTGCCGCAGAAGCTGTTCTTCTGGATGCGGCCGCCGTCCCACGGCGGTTCCGGTTCGGACCAGAAGATCACCGGCACGCCGAGCCGTCTCGCGGCGGCAGGCACCACCGCGCCGAGCGCGAAACTCAGGAAGTGGACGATCACCGCGTCGACTCTCTCCTGTTCGAACTTCGCGATGGAGGAGTTCGCCTCCTCTTCCGTGACGATGATCCGCCCCTCTTCGACGATTTCGGCGTCGAGCTTCGAGAACATCCCGATCACCTCGGCGCGGCGGATCTCCTGTTTTCCATTGACCCAGCTGCCCTTGACGAGCGGCAGGTACCCGACCTTCAACTGTTTCATGGTTATTTCATTCCTCTGTAAATCGGCGCCAGTGCGTCATGTACGGCGCGGTAGGTTTCGAAACGTTCTGCATACTTCGCGCTCAGCGCCGGGTCCGGTTCAATCCGGCGGGAGATGGCGAGACAGGCGCGGACCGCGCTCCGGCAGTCGGGATAAATTCCGACGCCGGTCCCGGCCAGCAGTGCGGTGCCGAAGCTGGCGTCGCCCGGCGAAGGCAGTTCGACCGGCACGTTCATCACGTTGCAGACGATCTCGCTCCAGATCCGGCTGCGCGCCCCGCCGCCGATGAGAAAAATCCGCTTCATCGGCAGTTCGAGTTCGTCGATCAGCCGCCGGCAGTCGCGCAGGCTGAACGCCACCCCTTCGAGCAGCGCCCGGAGCATGTCGCCGCGGCTGCTCCCCATCCCGAGCCCGATGAAACTGCCGCGCAGGCTCGAATCCCAGTAGGGACAGCGCTCCCCCTGCAGATAGGGGTGGAAGAAAATTCCGTTCGCCCCGGCCGGACTCGCTTCGGCCAGGCGGTCCATCAGTTCGAAGCTCTTGATGCCCAGCTTCTCCGCCTGGATCTTCTCCGCCTCGCAGAAGAGGTCGCGGAACCAGCGCTGGCAGACCGCCGCCGCGTTGGTCGCCGAAACCGTGTACCACATGCCCGGCACGATGTGCGAATAGGTGAGCGTCTGCGGGTGCGGATGCGCTTCGGAGGTCATCACATTGACGTTCCCGGCGGTGGCCAGCTTGACGATCGCGTCGCCCGGCTCGATCGCTCCGGCGCCGTAATCTTCGGCGGCGGAGTCGGAACTGCCGCAGATCACCGGAGTTCCGGCCGGAATCCCGGTCCGTCCGGCGGCCTCGGCGGTCACTTCACCGACCCGGTCGACCGGGTTGACCAGTTGCGGCAGAACCTCGACGGAGATGCCGGCCAGCGCCGCCAGCTCCTCCGACCAGGCGCGCTTCTTCATGTCGTAGAAGAGCGTTCCCTGCGCCTCGATGTGGTCGGTCACGGCGACGCCGGTCACCAGATAGCGGACATAATCCTTGACGAAGAGAATGTGCCGGGTCCGGCGCAGCACCTCCGGCTCATGCTTCGAGAGCCAGCGCAACTGCGGCAACGTCCAGGTCGGCGTCGGATGCTGGTAGGCGGTCGCATAGATGCGTTCGCCATACTCCGCTTCCAGTTCGGCACATTCGGCGGTGCTGCGCTGGTCGGTCCACATGATGGTGCGGCGGAGCGGCTTCATCGCGCCGTCGAGCAGCACCGCGTTGTGGGTGCTGCCGTCGAAGGCGAGCGCGGCGATCCGGCCGAAGTCCACGCCGGAAGCGCGGACCCGGGCGAGCGCGGCGCACATCGCCTCATACCAGTCGCCGGGCTCCTGTTCCGCCCAGCCGGGGTGTTCGTACCAGGTCCGGTACTCGACCGAACTTTCGCCGGCCAGATGACCGGCGGTGTCGATCAGGGTGACTTTGCACCCCCCGGAGCCGAAATCGACTCCGAGCAGCAGGTCGCGGGCACTCATCGCGTCACTTCACCCAGGCGTGGGCGGGGTCCTTCGAGGAGATCAGCCCCCGGTTGACCGCGCCGGTCATGGTCCAGAGATAGTACATCTGATAGCCGGGCGCGCCGCAGAGCGGATGGTACCCTTCGGCGATCGCGACGGTGTCGTAGTTCTTGACGGTGTAGGTCTCGTCAATCCGCCCGTCCGGCGTGTAGACCTTCTGGATGCCGAAACCCTGCGGCGGATCGAAGAGGTAGAAGTAGGTCTCCTCCATGTCGATCTCATCGGGCAGATTGTCGATGTCGTGGCGGTGCGGCGGATATCCCGACCAGTTGCCGGAGGGGATCAGCCCTTCGCCGATGTAGAAGTGTTCCGAATCGAAGGTCTCGTCGAGCATCACGGTCGCCTGCCGGGTGAAGTTGTCCCGCCCGATGGAGAAGGTGCGGGTCATCTCCGGCGTGATGACGGTCGGGCGCGCGGTGTCGCGGCTCGCCGGCGACGTGTTGACCGCGATCTCCACATCGGTGAGCGCGGTGACGGTGTACTTCGTGTTGCGCGGCAGATAGACCGTGTACGGCTTGCCGTCGAAGACGTTCTTCCGGCCGCCGACTTCGGCGAAATCGAAGCCGTCGCCGGTGACCCGGCATTTCCCGCCGAGGAGCACCAGCGCCACCTCGAACGAACCGGTGTCGCTCTGGCGGCTCTCGCCGGCGCGCAGCACGAGCAATCCGAATCCGGTCAGTTTCATGTTGTACTCGCCGACGTCGAAGATCCGGTTGAATCCGGGTTTCGCGGGACAGTGGATCAAGAGATTCTGTGTGTTCATGCTGCGTTACTCCTGTTCTTTGAGAAAGGTTTCGACCTGTTCGAGCGTCGGCAGTCCGGCGCGGGCGCCAAGCTTGCCGCATTTGATCGCCGCGACCGCCGAAGCGAACCGCGCGCACACTGCAATATCCTGCGTCTGCAGATATCGGAAGGCGAATCCGGCGTGGAAGGAGTCCCCCGCCCCCGTGGTGTCGACCACCGGAGCCGGGAAGATCGGGAACCGACGGATCTCCCCGTTGTCGTAGAAGATCGAGCCGCCCGCCCCCAGCGTGATGCCGGTCACCTTCGCCTGATATTTCGCCAGTTTCAACAGGGCCCGGTCGAGATCCTGTTCGCCGGTGAAGGTCCGGGCGAAATACTCCGACGCGATCAGCAGATCGGCCAGCTCGACCAGCTGTTCGACGCCGGGGCGGATGGTCCCCGCGTCGAAGTTGAACAGCACGCCGTTCTCCTTCGCGCACTTCGCCGCCGCCAGCGCCGCCTCAGGGTGATGGCCGTCGAGGTGGAGCATCTTCGCTCCGGCGATCACATCGTACGGCACCTCCTCCGCGGTGAGCAGCCGCAGGCCGTTGTGGGTCCACGCCACACTGCGCTTGCCGTCGGAGTCGATCCAGCAGTAGGCCATCGGCGAACCGCACCCCTCCCGCACCGGAATCCGTGACGTATCGATTCCTTCGCGGGCCAGATCGGCGAGAATCCGCTTCCCGCCGTCGTCGTTGCCGACGCTGGTCACGAACATCGTCCGCAGTCCGAGCCGCGCCGCCGCCACCGCCGCATCCGCCGCCGGACCGCCCCCCTGAATCTGATGTTCGATGATCTCCACCTTGTGATCGATCGGAATCTGCGGGACCCGGCACAGGTAGTCGTTGCTGCAGTACCCCATCGCAACGAATTCCACCGGAGCATTCGTTTTCTGGTTCATTTTGCTCTTTCCTGAATCAATGGATTTCTTCCGTCTTCTCTGATAGTATACTCCGGTTCAATCCAAATGCAAGAGCCTCTTTTGATGATTATATGAGAAATATTGATGGTAAAATGATAAACTTTTGAGAAATTTATCATATGGAAGACAAAAAGACCGCCCGGGGAACGGGGCGGCGGAAATTCAACCCTGATGGATTTCGGCGTTTTTGCGGCGGACCTCTTCAAGCGCCTCGGCGGCGCTCTCCCAGGCGGTCTCGGTCGCGGCGATGTCGGCCTGGACCTGCGAAAGCTCGCGGTTGACCCCGGAGAAATCGATCCTGCCGCCTCCGGAAAGCTGTTCGAGAAGTTCACTGCGCCGCTTTTCCAGCGCCTCGAGTTTCTCCTCCAGCGCGGCGACCTCGTTTTCGGCGCGCTTCCGTTCGGCGGCGAGCGCTTCGCGGGCCTGGGCGCGGGCGCGGCGGCGGTTGCGGGCGAGATCGGGGGAGCCGTTCATCAGCCCGGCGCCGGTCTCCGGAGAAGTGGTGACGCCGGCGGCGCGCAGTTCCGCGGACTTCTCCAGATAGTAGTCGTAGTTGCCGAAGTACTTCCGGATGCCCGGCGGCTCCATCGCGATGATGCCGGTCGCGGTATTGCGGACGAATTCGATGTCGTGGCTGACGATGCAGACCGTGCCGGAGTAGTTCCGGATCGCCTCCTGCAGGAGTTCGCGCGCGGCGATGTCGAGGTGGGTGGTCGGCTCGTCGAGCACGAGAAAGTTCGGCGGATTGACGAAAATCCGGGCGAAGAGCAGCCGGATCTTCTCGCCGCCGGAGAGCACGCCGCAGGTCTTGGAGGCGGCTTCTCCGGAGAAACCGAACGAGCCGAGCACATTCATCAGCCCGGCGGTGCTGGCGCCCGCGGGCAGATTGCCGCGCACCACATCGTAGACCGTCTGCTCCGGCACCAGGAGATCGGCGAACTCCTGCGCCTGATAGCCGATGACGCTGTGGTGGCCGAGCACCACCCGCCCGGAGGTCGGCTTCAACTTGCCGACCAGGAGTTTGAGCAGCGTGGTCTTGCCCATGCCGTTGTAGCCGATGAAGGCGAGCTTGTCCCCCGCGTTGACGGTGAGGTTGACATGCTCGAGCACCGGCCGGCCGGGAACGTAGCTGAAACAGAGGTCTTCGAGCCGGGCCGCTTCGACGCCGCCGGGCGGCGGCTCCGGAAACCGGATCGCGCCGTGGTAGTTGAGGTCGTCGGGCAGTTCGATCTCCTCCATCTTGTCCAGCGCCTTCTGCCAGCTTTTGGCCTGCGCCGCCTTCGAACTCTTGGCGCGGAAGCGGTCGATCACCCGTTCGAGATGTTCGCGTTTGCGGTCGGAGTTGCGTTTGGCCGCCTCCAGCGACCGGCGGCGGTTCTCCCGTTCGGCGCGGTAGTAGTCGTAATCCCCGGCGTAACGGGTCACCTGCCCGGAGTTGACCTCCAGCGTCAGGTTGGTGAGCTTGCGCAGCAGGAACCGGTCGTGCGAAATCAGCAGCAACGTGCCGGGAAAGGATTTCAGGAACCGGCAGAGCCACTCCACCGCCGGGATGTCGAGGTAGTTGGAGGGCTCGTCGAGCATCAGAATGTCCGGCCGCGAAATCAGCACGCGCGCCAGCGCCGCGCGCATCCGCCAGCCGCCGGAGAAGGAGCGGAGTGGTTTGGCAAAGTCCGCCTCGCGGAACCCGAGGTTGCTGAGCGCCTCCTCCGCCTCCGATTTCAGCCGGTAGGCGCCGAGATGTTCGATCTGCGACTGCAGCCGGCCGTGGCGGGCGAGCAGCGCGTCGAGCCGATCGTTGTCTTCGACCCCTTCATGGAGCTGCTGTTCGAGCCGGAGCAGCTCCTCATGCATGGTGCGGAGCTCCGGAATCGCGTCGGCGGTGAACTCCACCAGCGGGCGCTCGACCTCGTCCTCCGGCAGATGCTGGCGCAGGATGCCGAACCGGAGATCCTTCGGCAATGAGACCGTGCCGCGGTCCGGCGGGACCTCGCCGGTGATGATGCCGAACAACGTACTTTTGCCGGCCCCGTTCGGACCGACGACGCCGACCCGGTCGCCCGGATTGATTCGAAATGACACGCCGCCGAGAATCGTCTCTCCGGCGTAGGTCTTGACCACATCCTTGAAATCGATCATTGCTTCACACTCACCTGAACCGGCTTTGCCGGCTGCGGCAGTTCCACCACACAGCGGAATCCGAGATCGCCGGCACTGCCGTTGATATAGTAGATATTGGGACATTGCGCCTGCTCCGGCGAAGTCAGCCCGGAGCCGCCGGCGGAGAAGTAGGAGGTGCCGTTCTCGTTCGAAACCCGGACGATCTCCCGCACGTTGCCGGTCATGTCGAAGGCGCCGTATCCGGAACGGTCCCCGGGGAAACTCCCCGGCGGCGCTCCGGCCGGATATTTGGCAACCGCCGGGTGGTCGCGCAGCAGCGCCTCCCCGGGGCGGTAGGTGTCTCCCCAGACATAGGATCGGCCGTCGACGCCGCGCGCCGCCTTTTCCCACTCGAACACGGTGGGGAGCTGGACTCTGGCGTTGATCTGCCGGCCGAGCCAGTCGCAGTAGGCGGCCGCCGCCTCGCCGGTGATGCCCACCACCGGCAGCTCCGGCCGGAAGGGAGCGGTCAGCTCTCCGTCGTCGTCCCAGATCCTCGCGGTGCCGCCCGAGCCGGGTTCAAACGCAAACCACCCCTGATAGCGGCGGCGCAGCGCCGGATCCGTCAGGCTCTTCCAGAACTTCAGATAGTCGCGGAAGGTCACCTCGTATTTGCCGATCAGGAAGGAGGGCAGCAGGCTCGTCCCGATGCCGGAACGCCCTCCGGAGCGGCCGCTGTGAAACTCGCCGCCGGGCACGTAACACCATTCGCCGGGGTAACTCCGCTCCGGGAAGTCGAACGAAAGCAGATTCTCCGCCGCCAGCGGCACCATCACCGGGCAGCTGAACTGCGCGGCGCCGTCGCCCCGCCGGAACTCCAGCGTGTAGAGCCCCTCGAGCAATCGGAAACGGTTGCTGCCGTCGTGGAACGCCAGATTCTCCGCCGTCTGCCCATCCGGAAGCCGGACCAGAATGCCGTTCGCATCGCGGATCGTCAGCAGCCAGCCGTTCCCGGAGAGGCCGGAGATGTCCAGCACCCCCTCGCGCGAATCGATCGCCGCGACCAGCGCTTCGAGCTTGGGATCCTCCGCCAGCGCCTCGTCGAAGAGCGGCCGCCACCGCCCGCGGAACTGCCGCAGCACCCGCCGCAAGGCAAAGTAGTCGCGTCCGTGCAGATAGAGCTCCAGCGTCGAACGGAAGATGTCGCGGGTCATCCGCTGCACCTGCGGCGCCCGCATGCCGAGCTCCGGAGCGCGCGAAATGAACTCCAGCGCGGAATTGTATCCGTTCTCCATCTCCGCAAGCTGGCGGAGCAGTTCGCGTTCGAGCGACCGGTTGTGCCGGTTCTGCGGCTGCCGTTGATTCTGCCGGATCTGCCGCGTGGTTCGCTGCGCCAGCAGATTGTATTCGCGCGCCTGCGCATAGTTGAATTCGGCCAGATTGATGAGCGACGTGCTCTGTGACAGATTGCTGATCAGCTGAAACGCGTAGAATCCGAACCAGGTCAGAATCGCCGCCATCAGCACCGACGGCACCAGCGGATGACGCCGGATCAGCTTCGAAAGCCGGTAGATCGGCGTCGGCGAATAGGCGGCCACCGGGTATCCATCCAGATAGTTGCGCACATCCTCGAGCAGTTCGGCGACACTGCGGTAACGGCGCGAACGGTCGCGCGCCATCGCCTTGAGGCAGATCGCCTCCAGTTCGAGCGGGAGCGGCTGGGCCGCCGGAGCCGCCTTCCGGGGCGGGACAAACCTGCCGAGCGCCACCTCGCGGCAGAGCTCTTCCTGCGACAGTTTCGCATCGAACGGCGCATTGCGCCAGGTCAGAATCGAATAGAGAATCGCGCCGAGGCCGTAGACGTCGGACTGTTCGGTCGCCTCCGGCACCTCGCCGGTCAGCAGTTCCGGCGCCATGAAGACCGGAGTGCCTCCCACCACGTGGCCCTCCGGCGGAGACTCCGGCGGCGGAACACTTTTCGACGCCTCGAGCTCGCCATTCAGTTCCAGATCAAGTTTGGTTCCCGAACGCCCCTGATCCCGTTCGCAGTGATACCGCGCCATCCCCCAGTCCATGACCAGCACCTCGCCGTAATCCCCGACCATCAGGTTGCCCGGTTTGAGGTCGCAATGGAGGATGCCGTGGCGGTGAGCGAAGGCGACGCCGTTGCAGGCGCCGATGAAGATTTCGATCAGCCGCCGCAGGGAGTATTTGCGGCGGTAGCCGCTGCGGTCCTCGGCAAGCTTCACCAGAATCATGCGCAGGGTTTCCCCCTCCACCCGCTTCATCGAAAAATAGACGCCGACGTCGTCGAACACCCCGAGCCGGTGGACCGGCACGATGTTCGGGTGGTCGATCTGAGCGGTGGCGCGCGCCTCGCGGATGAAGGCTTCAATCCGTTCGGTCTTGTTGCGGTACTGCGGACGGAGCAGTTTCAGCGCAACGTCGCGGTTGAGTCCGGGTTCGTGCGCGGCGAAGACCGCCCCCACGCCGCCGATTCCGATGGTGGAGAGCTCCCCGTAATCCTGAATCCGGTCGCCGGAGGGAATGCCCAGCATTTCGCGCAGCTTCTCCGGCGAGAGGCGGTTTTCGCTGCAGGTGCCGTAGATCAGCGTCGCCTCGTCATCCGGCGGCACCGGCGTATTGAGCGGATCTTCCCGGAATTCCGCCATGGGTCACTTCCCGCCTTTTTCCGTTTTTTCCACCTGCTGTTCGAGGTGGCGCCGCACCGCGCCGCCGAAGGCGCTGAAATACTCTTCGCCCGGACGGCGGACGATCGGGATGCTCCCCGCCTTCTCCCAGCTGAATTCGTCGGGGAACACGAAGCATTTCGCCTCCTGACGGCGGCCGAAGTCGAAGTTCTCAATCGCCACCACCACGCCGATGAAGTCCCCTTCCCGGCTCAGCACGAGATCCCCCGGCTCGGCGCGCAGTTCGTTGCCGCCGGTGCCGCGACCGGTGTTGCGGATGTAGAGATAGGGTTCGCTGGCGGCAAGATCGATCGAACAGCGCCCGCCGAGCGCCGCGGACTCCTTGCCGAACGAGGAGGTCTTGAAGAGATAGAGATTCTGCAGTCCGCGCTGGCGGAGCTTGCCGATGGTCATCGTCTCGAGCGGCACCCGCCCTTCGGGAGCCACCTCAAGCGCCGCGATCCTCGGCTCCTCCGGCACGGTCAGGAGCGGCCCGGCCGCGTTGACGCCCGGCGCGCCCTCTTCCGGCGCATCGCCCGGACGGGTCCGGTAGGTGAGTTCCAGAATCCGGTCGAACTTGAGCGGGGTGTCCAGATCCCCGGCGAGGGTATGGAAGGAGGCGACCAGCACATTTTTCCCGCCGAGCTTCACCAGCGGCAGATAGTAGACGCCGCCGCCGTGCTGATTGAGCAGCAGCCGCTCCTCGGTCAGCGCCAGATCGAGCCGCATCGCGGCTTCGTGGTACCGGTCCAGCACGTCGCTGCGGAGCTTCTGCTCCGCCTCGGCGAGACGCTCTTCGGCGGATTTGAGTTTCACCGCAGTGGTCTCCGCCTCTCCGCGGGTTGCGATGAGTTCGCGGCCGGTATTCTCCGCCTCCTGCTTCGTCACGTCGAGGCTCGCCTTGGTCCGGGAGAGTTCGGTCACCGCGCTCTTGAGCGCCTTGCTCATCTGGTCGAGACGGGTGCGCGCCTCGTTCCGCTCCACTTCGCGCGCCGCGGCCAGGCGGCGGGTGCGCTCCAGCTGGCTGCGGCTCTCGGCGAGATCCCGCTCGGTCGCACTCAGCCGGCCGCGGGTGTAGGCAAGATCGCTCTCGGTCTTCTGGGCGTTGCGGGAAACCTCCCCCATCCGGTTCAGCGTCTCCTTGAGCGACTCCCGCATCCCGGCCAGAGCGGTTTCGCGGGCGGCGAGTGTCTCGCGGGTCTTCGCGAGGTCGGCGCCGGTGCTCTCCAGGCGGCGGCGCTGCTCCTCCAGATCCCGCTGCGTCTCCTTGAGCGACTCCCGGGTTTCATCGAGCCGTTCGCCGGTGTCGCTGATCTTCTGCCGCGCGGCGGCGTAATCTTCGCTCAGTTTGGCGAGGTTTCCGGAAGCGAACGCATAATTCTTGCGCAACGCGGCCAGTTCGCTCTGCGCCTCCTCCAGCCGGATGCGGTTGAGGTGGCGGTTGCGGATTTCGCGGTCGAGCCGGCGCTGCAGCTGTTCAGGCGTGAGCGCGCCGGTGTTGGTCCGGGTGAGCCGGAGCCGCTCCTCGAGCTGTTCTCTCTTGAGCAGGGTGTCGGCAAGTTCCCCGGCGAGTTTTTCCAGCATCTGTTCCCGCGCCTCGGAGAACCCTTCCTTCT
>NZ_DBEXAY010000304.1:0-3402 GCF_048170485.1 Victivallis sp.
TGGTGACATTGCTGCCGATGGTCGGATGGCGCTTGTTCCCCTTGATCAGCATGCCGCAGGCATCTTTGGGGAAGTTCCCTGCCCCGAGCGTAACCCCCTGATAAATCCGCACATTGTCGCCGAGTATGGCGGTTTCGCCGATCACCACGCCGGTACCGTGATCGATGAAGATCCCCTTCCCCAGCGTTGCGCCGGGGTGGATGTCGATGCCGGTCAGGCTGTGGGCGTATTCGGTCATCATCCGCGGAATCAGCGGCGTCTCCACCGAGTAGAGCACATGGGCCAGCCGTTGAATGGTGATCGCCTTGATTCCGGGATAGCTCAGAATGATCTCGTCGTAGGAAACCGCCGCCGGGTCGCCGGCATAGGCGGCCGCCACGTCGATTTTCATCGTCTCGCGAATCTCCGGCAGGGCATCGAGCAATGCGAATACCGCCCGGTTGGTCCGCCGGGAGACACCGAATTCACAGCACGCCTCCTCCTTGTAATGGTAGTGAATCGCCCGGCAGATCTGGTCGAAAAGTTCCGAATAGATCTCCCGCAGCAACAGCGCGACATCTTCGCCGATACGGGCCCGATGATACTGACTGCGCCCGTCGAAGCCGGGGAAGATCACCTCCAGCAGTTTCCCGGTGATCGCCACCACCTCCGCTCGGCGCGGCAGATTCTCCCCGTCGACCGGATTGACGCCCACCCCATCCCGGTAGGTTTCGCCGATCCGGCTCTCAAGTTCCGAAAGATGTCTGGAAAGCTCCTCCGCCGAAGGAGCGGATTTGCTGCAGCACTCCTGTTTTTCCTGATTGGAATTCAATTTATCTACTCCACATTCTGGATTTGTTCCCGCAACTTCTCCAATTCACTCTTAAACGCGACCACCAGCGGCGAAACCGTCGGAATTCCGGCCTTGTTCCCCAACGTGGTGATCTCGCGAAACAGCTCCTGCATCAGAAAATCGAGGCTTCTCCCGACCGGTTTCGTCTCATCCAGAAACCGCCGGAACTGCGCAAAATGGCTCCGCAACCGGGTGATCTCCTCGGTCACGTCGGATTTATCCGCATAGAAAAGCACCTCTTTCAGCAGGCGGTCATCGTCGGCACCGGTCGGAATCTTCTCCGCCGCCAGCTTCTCCAGCAACCGCTCCCGGATGGAAGCGGCAAGCCCGGAGACCTGTGGTTCAATTTCGCCAAGCAGTGTTTCCAGACCGGCAAGGCGGGCGGCAAAATCCCGCCGCAACGCCTCGCCTTCCACCGTACGCATCTCCTGGAATTTCTCCAATGCGCCACGGAGAGCCGTCTCCAGTGCCTCCACGGCGGCCGGCTGATTTTCCGGAGAAAACGGCGTCGCACCGAGTACGCCCGGTACGCTCATCAGCGTTTCAACCGCGACCTCATCCTGCAGGCCGAACTCCCGGCGCATCTCCTGACACTCCCGAATCAGACTGCGGAGCAACTCCCGGTTGACCGCCCCCTGCCCGGCCGCGCCGGTCGAGTTGACCGAAACCCGCAACTGCACCGCGCCACGGCTGATGTACTCCTGCACCATCTTCCGCGCCGGAATCTCCTGCGACACCAGCTCCGGAGGGAACGCGGTGCGCACCTCCAGCTGCTTGCGATTGACGGAACTGACTTCAACCACCAGATGCTGCCCCTCGCCAAAGGAAGCCTCACCTTTGCCGAATCCGGTCATACTGCGCAACATCAGCGAGCCTCCTCCTCTTCAGAATCCGTTTCACCGAACGAAGCTCCGGCGGCGGCCGGGTCCTTGTCCTTCTCCGCCTTCTCCGACTCCACAGGATGATCGGAATTTTCCGGAGCATGCTCTTCCATCATCGGCTCCTCCTCAGGAGGCAACGGCGGCTCCACCGGGGTGAAATCGGTAAAGGAATCCTTCGGCGTCTTCAACAGCTCAACCGTATGCGCCTCCACCTCCGCATCCGGCATACGGCCGGCGAAATTGATCTTCCATCCGGCCAGATTGGGACCGGCCGTTCCGCAGAAGACCATCGATTCCCCGGAGGCGGGATCCATCTTCCAGACCAGAGAAAACTGGCAGGAGGAAGCCAGTTTCCGCGCCTCTTTTTCATACTCTTCCGGAGTTAGCGTCATCTCCGGATTGATTGCAAGATCGAAATTCGTGAGCCGCAGGTAAGGCAGCGTGAAGCGGACTGAATTGAACTCCTCCGTATTCATCCGGGAGTACAATGCATTCTGCGCGTAGGTCCGGGCGGTTCTCACCGCGCTCTCCAGCGGGCGGTTCGGAAGCGTGAACACCCGGTGGATCAACCGGTTCGGATACCAGGTATCCATTCGCCCGGAGGAGACGCCAAACACCATGTAATAGCGGTCCCGGCCGGGGATTGCCCAGGTCACGCAGATCTGCTGCTGACGACTCTCCATCGCCCCCTCCAGAGAAAGCCCCCCCTTCCCGAGGACATCCGCAGTCAGGAAAAAGGGATTGTTGTATTTGACGAAATAGATCTGATCCGCCGTCAGTTCCGGCGAATGTTTCAAGAGATAGGCGCGGGCGCGCCGCACTGCAAGATCCTGATAGTACTGGTCGGAACGGCATCCGGCAGAAAAAATTGCCAGAAACGCAAATGCCGCCCAAAGCAGCAGGCGGCCACCGATTCTTTTCGTATCCATGAAATTTTTGATTCCCCTGCATCGTAACTATTGCACGATTTAACTATACCGCCATTTTCCGCCTGCGTCAATCCGCAAACGTCACTTTTCCCGAATATGACGTTGAAAAACGCGGAATTTGCTTTAATTTATGAAAAAACAGGAGAAGTATTGTTATGAGGCTGGCTTTTTTCGGCGGGAGTTTTGATCCGCCGCACCTCGGCCATCTGGGAGTCGCGCTGGCCGCGGCGGCCTCCGGCAAAACCGACCGGGTTCTCTTCGCCCCCGCCTTTCTGCCGCCGCACAAAACCGGCAGGCGACGCGCCCCTTTCGCCGACCGTCTCGCGATGGTGAAGCTGCTGATCGACGGCCATGAAAAACTGGAAGCGTGCGATATTGAAGGACGGCTCTGTCTGGTGCCCTCCTATACGATCGACGTGCTTGCCCGCCTTGCGCAGGAACGGCCCGCCGACCGTCTGCAGCTGCTGATCGGCGGCGACAGCCTGATGAGCCTCCACGAATGGAGATGCGCCGAAGAGCTGGTGAACTCCTATGAAATACTGACCTATCCGCGTCCGGGCATCCCCCTGGATGCGGAACAGCTGGCCCGCTTCTGGTCGAAAGAAAATGCAGAAAAACTAACTGCCGGCATCATTCCGGGCAGTTTTTTTGAAATATCTTCGACGAATATCAGAAAATCAATGGCAAAAAAAACAAATATGGAACATATTAATAACGCGGTGCCGGAAGCGGTCGAGGAGTATATCCGGCGCCATCACCT
>NZ_DBEXAY010000305.1:0-4936 GCF_048170485.1 Victivallis sp.
ACCTCATTATTGATATCAAATTCCGGACAGGTGGTATGTGGATCAAGCGGCACGCGTACCTGGACTCCGGAAACATGCCAGTCCAGCCAGAGAACATTCGCCGTCCCACCATGGCGCCCTGCAGGGCACCCGTACCCATTGTTCGTATAGCTTCTGACATCGGAATAGGCAGGTCCGATCCGAAAATATCCGGCGGTTGTCTTCGCCGTTTTCGCACTGGTATCGGTTGACCATGCATCTGTTACAGCAATTTTCCTGGATGCGTAACGCTGTCTTCCTATTTTACGGGAACCGCGTTCCCCCTGGCAGGACAATATATGATCATTTGTACCGTAATGAGGCCCCCAGCACCACCAGACAGCGGTGGAATCCGTTGAAAAATTTCCCGACTGTCCGGGACACTTCAACTGGGCAATCGTTAAATAGCCGGTTTTTCCTCTGGCATTCCCCGGCGAGCGTGTAGAGCCGATCAGCGCATCGGTCCACATGATGTTGTAATTGGTTGCGTGCCCCCAGACCGGCGGCAGGCAATCATCAAAATCGACGATGTAGGAGGCGAACGCTGAGCCAATCTGCCTCAAGTTATTGACACAACTGCTGGACTGCGCCCGAATCCGGGCTTTATTCAACGCAGGCAGGAGCATGGCGGCAAGAATGGCAATGATCGCTATTACAACAAGAAGTTCTATAAGAGTAAATGGTTGATCTGCAGGAAGGGAATTGCGAAGAAATCGTTTCGGGGAAAGAGATTTTTCCTTCAGGCCCATCGCTCTGCCGGTAGCACTCTTCATCTTCAAACTCCTTCTGGTTGGTTCTCTAATGGATCACCCGAGTGTTTCATCACAGCCGTGCGGTCGTCTCGCCGGGAAGCAGCTCCGGACCAAGCATCTGCAACGCCGGCGCGGCAAGGTTCCCTTCAATCAAATCGATCAGCATGGTTCCTCCCGCATATCCCAGTTCCGGCAGCCGGTGGTCAACCACGGTCGGCAATGTTTCCAGCATGTGCAGATAGGCATAATCATCGATCCCGATGATGCTGAGTTCGCCGGGCACCTTCACCTTTCTCTTTCGCGCTTCATGCAGCATCATTGTCGCAACCATCGAATTGTACGCGACCACCGCAGTGGGCGGAACCGGAAGCGATAAAAAATATCGCATGGCCTGGCACCCCTCCAGCTGACAGCGCGGGCTTGCCGGATCAATCAACGGCTCGCAGTTGTCGATGTTGTGAATCAATTCGGCGGACTGGTCAAGGCCGAATTCCGCCACCGCCGCCCGGAACGGCGTCTCCCGGTCGGCAGCCTCTTCCAGACCATCGACGGTACAGACACCGGCGTATCCGATCCGACGGTGGCCCAGATCGGCCAGATGTTTCACCGCCATCCGAATCGCCGCAACGTCATCGAACAACACACGACTCAGTTTCCCGGTGGCATCGCAACAATCGACCGCCACGACACAGTCGCTGATTGCAGCGAGCTGATCGATCCAGTCGGCACGCCGGTCGGCATGCAGCAGAATCAAACCATCGATCCGACGTTCCGCCAACCGTTCCGCACAGATCTCCGGCAGAATCTGACTGTTCATATTGAGTACCAGAATGTCATAACCGTGCTCAACGGCGGCGCGTTCAATGCCTTTGAATATCGATATTTCGTAATCGTTGCCGATATCCCGCCAGACTTTCGGCTGCACATAAACCCCGATCGTACGCGAACGGGCCTGCCGCAAACTTCGGCTGGCAAAATTGGGGTGATAACCCAGTTTCGCAGCGGCAGCCTTGATCCGCGCCCGTCGTTCCGCACTGACACCGGAGTTGCTCTGCGGATTATTCAACGCCGTAGAAACCGCGGCGACCGAGCAATGCGTCAACTCTGCAATCTGCTTGAGAGTAACCGGCTTACCTGTTGCGCTCCGTTTCATTTGTCTCGCTTTGCACTCCTTGTCACACCTCGAATGAAACGTTTCATAACTCTTTTATTCCGCCCCAATCCGAGGAAGACGCGGGGATTGAAACTCAAAACATGAAACGTTTCATATCTTGGATGATATTATACCATATTTCTTTGTCAAAGTCAAGAGGGCACAAATTTTTTTCCGAAAAAAGTCGGCTTTCGCTCACCCAACCTGCCAACAACGGAAGAACCGGCAACTGGCCGGAATATTTCAGGGAAATCCGCGTTCATCTGGGGAACCAGCTGAAATTTCATTCATTTCATCCGTCCGAAAGACCCAAATCGATATTCTGCGGCACCCGGGTGTACAATATGAAGTACTCATATTACAAGATAGATACGTCACATCTTCCGGTTGATGCAATCCGCCCGGCGCACGACACGGCGCCCCCCTTCCCCTGATGATGGAAAAAGCTCCCGAATCAGAGTTCGGGAGCAATTTGGTACGTAAACCGTTCAGAACCGGAAAAATTCAAGCTTCGATCATTATCAAGACGCACTCCGGTTACCGACAGTTACCGGCCCCGCTCAACGGCGGTTTTTCCGGAACGCTTCCACAACGACCCGCATGCGCGGATTGTCTTTCGAAGAGAGGATCTTTCCGTCAGGGGTGGACTCGTGCTCCAGACTCCAGCCGGCCCATTCGCGGAAAGCGTGATAGGTCCAATCCCAGCCATACTCTTCCAGAAGTTCGATCATATCTTTGAGATAGCGCTCCCCTCCCGGCGCTCTCACGATCACGCTGAACTCCCCGACGAAGATGGGAACCTGATACTTTCGTTGAAATTCGATCGCATCCTTCATGCTGACCCGCAGCTGTTCCTTATCCCAGTACACCCCGTTGATCCAGCCAGGGTAGCGCCAATGAATCTTCCAGGCACCGCCAACCCCTTGATGGGTGTAGGCGAACGGTTCATAGAAATGCGGGCTGTAAATGATGTTTTCATAGTGCAGCGGCTTGAAATTTCCAAATTGAGAGATGCTGAATCCCGCCGCGATAATGATGGGGGTTTTCCGGTCAATCGCCCGGATCGCCGACGTCACACGCTCGGCCGTCTGCTGCCACAAGTCAACACTCGGCGTCCGGTTGTTCACCGGTTCATTCAAAATGTCGTAGCCGTAGATCGACGGATTCCCTTTGTAACGCTTCGCCATTCTGCGCCAGGCCTCGGTCAGAGTATTGACATCAAGCCCGGTATCGATCTCATTGCTGGAAACCTTTGAAATCCGGTTGCCCGGCCCCGCATGAAGATCGATGACCGCTTTGATGTCATATTGACGGCAGAGCTTGAGCACCTCGTCGAGCCGTTGCATCTCCGCCTCGATCCATCTGAGATATCCCTCCCGGGTGGAGAGATCGATTTTCGGCGTATTGAGCCCCGGATTGAGCTGATAGCGGATTAGATTAACTCCCCAGTCCGCAAGCCGCCGGAAGGCTTCCGGCGAGAGATCTCCCCCCGACATCACGCCACGGTATTTCGTGCCGTGCCCCGGTCCGCGGGGAATCGCCGCCGCAATCGGATTGGCCGGAATTTCACGGCTCTCTTCCCTGCCCTCGACACAGCGATAAATCCTGACCGTCGCGACGCGGAACTCCCCGGACGCCCCTTGAATCCCCAGGTACAGCCCCAGATTGGCGGCGTCAGCGGGAATTACTTCGGCCATGCCGGCCGTACTCCACGCATAGGTGCCGAAATTCCGGGAGGTTTCCGGCCAGCGGCTCTTTCCGGCGCTCTGGAAGTTGAGCATCACCTTGCTGCCCCAGAAGGGACGCCCGCCGGGAGCCAGATCTTTGCCCGATACGACCGCCTCCAGCTGAATCATGCCGGCAAGTTTCCCCGCCGGCAGAGGAATCCGGATCCAATCGGTTTCGGTGTTCCGACGCGTCCGGAACACCAGAGCCCCCTTGCCATCCGGCCCCGCGTCCGGCCGGAAATGCTCCAGCGCCTCTTTTCCGGCCCGCGCCGCCCCTTCCCGGGTGGTGAAATCCCCCTCCCAGAGCAGCTCGCCGTTGACATACGCCCCCTGGAGTCCCGCGGCCGCGGCCAGAACCGCAATCAGACACCCGACTTTCGAAAGATTCATTCAGATACCTCCTGTTCTGAAACAATGGTTTTACATGTTGCGCGGCCCGTACAGCCGATTGTCGGTGGCCTCCCATTTCCACCGGAACGGGGGCTGATTCCACGGCAGGATATTGGACCGCAACCGGAAAGACTCAACATGACCATCACCACACAGGGAATTGTTGATATGCCCGTGCCGCGATGCCGGAATGCCGTATCCCCCCTGCGGCAGTCCGTTGGAGAAACTGATCCGGAAGTAGCCGTAATCCTGGTTGACCGATACCGCGGACTCCACCAGAAAAATCTTGTAGGAGGGCCGGTAAATCTTCCCTTCCCGGATCCCCAGCAGCTCGTTGTACCCGGCAAAATTGATGTTGTAGGCCCAGTCCACCTGATGGGTGTTGTTTTTCCAGTCCCCGGCCCGGAACCAGTAATTCCCGGTGCCGTAGGAGGAGACCGGCACGGCCGGACAGACAAAATCGTTTCTGGTGATCGATCGGAATCCATTGATCAGCGAAACCGTCCAGTTCGGTTTGCCGTCGGCCCCGGACTGTGTGCAGGCGGGAATCCAGCCGCCGTAATTCTGGGTGTACAGCGCAAAGTACATCCCCAGCTGTTTCGCCGTATTCGCGCACTTCACCGAACGCGCCCGGTCCCGCGCTTTGTTCAATGCCGGAAGCAGCATCGACGCCAGTATCGCGATGATCGCAATCACCACCAGCAATTCGATCAGAGAAAAAAAGCGTTTCATATTCTCCGTTCCTTTCGATTGACAGGGAAACAACTCATACCGCGCCGACAGCAGATTTTCATCCCCCCACTCTCATTTCCTTGTATCGCCTCGACGTTCGCCATCCTCTTTAATTATACTTGAAATGAACAGCAGGAACAACCCTGGCGCCCCAAATAAAATTA
>NZ_DBEXAY010000306.1:0-5493 GCF_048170485.1 Victivallis sp.
AAAAAGGCGAAATAGTAAAGGATACCAGAAACGCCACCCATGAGCTGCAAGCTCAGAAAATACTTCGGAGCCAGAACGATGCCGAATTTGAAGACAATTGTCGAAGCCGCCCGGGAAACAATGAAGAACGATGCGGTCATCCTGACCGCGGTGGAATACCGGAACCGGCGCGCCGCGCGTTTCCAGGTCTATTTCTGGGATGAACACCAGGCGGTCATGGACATCATCAGCCGGAACGATCTGCTGGAGAACTGGCCGGACGCCGGCGTCTATCTTCTCGACACCGCCGCGGCCGATCCGGACGATGTGCTCCGGCCGGTCCGCCGCTTCGAAGGAGAGGAGGAGATCTTTCTGCGGACCTCCGACGAAGATGCCGAGGCGGATGAACTCGGCACCCTGCCGACTGTGCTCTTCATGGAGGCGGTCGAAGCGATCTGCGCCCTGAAGGACGAAATCAAGCTGTAGCCACCGGGAAAAGGGCGGCGGATTCCCGCTCCCCCGGCCTCACGCGCCGGCACCGGCTCCGGTCAGCATCCGCAACCGGCGACCGCCGCGTGGAAAACGAATCCGGAATGCGGCCCCCTTCCCCGGCACGGAAACGACGCCGAACTGCGCGCCATGCTCCCGGCAGACCCGTTCGATGATCATCATGCCGATGCCGTTTCCCCCTGCCTTGTGGGTTTTGAAGGCGGTGAACATGGTATTGAGCTCCTCCGGTGTGATTCCCTTGCCGGTATCGGCGAACTCGACCAAGAGATTATCGGAGTCGGCATACCCGAAAATCTCCAATTTTCCGCCGTTGCTCATCGCCTGAACCGCGTTGCGGATGATGTTGTAAAACGCCTGCTTGAGCTGAGAAGCGTCCCCGGAAACCGGCGGCAGTTTCTCCGCGCCCCAGGTGCAGTTCACCGTCACCTGCCGCGCTTCGATCTCCGGGCGCATGAAGTTGAGCACATCGACGATCAAACTCTTGACGTCGACCGGAGCAAACTTCGGCTCTCCCGGCCGGATCGCCGTCAGAAAACCGTGGATGATGCTGTCGAGCCGCTCGACCTCCCCTTTGCAGCTGCGCACCATCTCGGCCATCTCTTCCGGAGGAATCTCCACCTTGCCGCTGAACGAACGCTCCAGAAGCTGAAGGTTCAGATAGAGGCTGTTGAGCGGATTGCCGATCTCATGCGCCACCCCTGCAGCCAGAAGCGAAACGGCGGAGGCGGTCTCCCGCTCCAGCTCGGACATGGTGCGGTTGCGGCTCTCCGTCACATCGCGGATGATCGCCGCCGCCAGTCCGGCATCCTCCGGAAACGGCACCAGGTAGAACTGAATGAACCGCCGGACCGGGTAGAGAATCTCCACCTCCTGCCGGGCCACCCGGGTCCACTCCTCCTCATCTTCGCGGAGAATGCGCCGCCAGTCCACCCCCTGCAGCAGCTGGGAAACCCGCAGATGCGAAAGGTCTTCCGGCAAGGCGAGCAGCTCCTTCGCCGCGCGGTTGAAATAACGGATTTTCAACCGCCGGTCCACGACCAGAATTCCCTCTTCCACCGCATTGAACACCGTTTCGAAAAATCCGCGTTCCCGGGCGAGGCGCAGGATGTAGGCCTGACGGCTGTTGGCATCGAGATCGTCGAGCCGTTCACTGAAACGATCCAGAAAATTTTTATTGACGCCCATTGCATTCTCTCCATATCGTGTCATTAATATACAATAGCACAATGCAACCTGAAACTCAACCCCGGAGGTTCCCATGGCGTGGCTCTCCTGCCGCCTGCTCCCGCTTCTCACCCTTGCCGCCATCTGTTCCGCGGCGGAACTGCCGCCGATTCTCGACATCGACGCGGGGCGGGAACAGCCCCGGATTCAGGAGACCGGCAGTCTGCTCGCCATCGACGCTCCTGGGACCGACAACCGCGCCGGCACTCCGCCCGGCATGCTCGCCGCCCGGCTGGCGGAAAACGACAAAATCTTCCGCTGGAGCCCCTCCCCCGCGGCCTCGCGAATCACCGGCGGAGCCGCTCTCGCGGCGGCGGCGCTGTCGCCGGATGAAAGCGTGCTGGTCATCGCGGAAACGGTCGGCGCTCCGGCAGGTCCGAACTCGACCCGCCTGCTCTATTTCAATGTGCTCAACGGCAAACTGATCAATGCCAAACTGCTGGAGGGGCGCCGCCTCGCCAGTCTGGAGTTCGCCGGATATGACCGGCTGCTGGCAATCGAAGCGCCACAGCCGGAACTCAACCGCCCGGAACGGCTGCTGCTCTTCGACCCGGCGGACCCGGCAGATCTCCTGGAATCGGCGCCGGCGGAAACCCCGATTCTCTCCGCCGTTTCGGACGGCACCCGCACCTGGTACACCTGCCGCGGGAATCCCTATTTTCTGCGATTGGAAAACGGCACGTTTCAGGCCGCACCGCAACGACAGCGCACTCTGGTGCCCGATCCCCGTCTGGTGCTCACCGCCGACCGGAAGCATCTCCATCTCTTCGGCGCCGGGCGGGTTGAGTTCTACAAGCTCACCCTCCGGGGAGCGGAACTCGTCTCGTCAGTGGAACTTCCGGCGGCCGCGGTTCCGGAGTGGGGCGCCGCGGCCTCGGCCGACGGCAGCTGGCTGGTGCTGGGAGCGGCGAACCGTCCCGCCTGGCTGGTCGGCCGGAACACGGTCCGTCAACTGGCGGACAAATGCAGTGCCCTCGGCAGTCTTCTGCCGAACGGGGAGTTTCTTCTCGGCGTGCCGGTCAATGAATCACTCGCCCTCTACCGGCTGCCGGAAAAGAGCACCCCGTCCGCAACCGTTTCCCCCCGCAAACTCAAACCGGTCAACCGGAACGACAACTTCCGCATATTCCCCCTCTCCGGAACCCGCCCGCGCGTATTGCAGATCGACCATCGCGGCAATTTGTGGCTGCTGGAAATCCGTCCGCGCCGCTGGGTCAAAACCGCGCTCTACACGGTCGAATAAACCGGTCAGTGAACGTCGAACAGCCGGCGGGTGAGTTCGATGTATTGCGAAACGGTGAGTTTGTCCGGCCGGATTTCCGTCGGCAGCTGGAGCGCCTCCAGAGCGGCCAGCGAACGCTCCCGCCCGTAGTTGGAGGAGAGCACCTTGCCGAGCTGTTTGCGCCTCTGGGCGAAGACGGTCTTCACCACGCCGGGCAGCAACCGGAGCACTTCCGGCTCCGGCGCGCGATCGTGAAGCCGGAAGGAGACCACCGCGGACTCCACTTCCGGCGGCGGGAAGAACACCTCCGGGGGCACAATTTTCTCAATTTTCACCTCATACCGGAGCTGGGTCCGCACCGAAAGCGCCCCGTACTCCTTCGAGCCGGGCGCGGCGGCAAGCCGCTCGCCCATCTCGCGCTGGAGCATGAAAAACATCTCCCGCGGCGGCTGCGGCAACTCGAGCATCCGGGCAATGAAGATCGTGCTGATCGAATACGGCAGATTGGCGATGGCCCGGAACGGCTCCCCGGCCGGAAGCAGTTCCTGATAGTTGACCCGGCAGGCGTCCGCCTCGGTCAGGTGAAAGTTCTCCTGCGGCAGATTCTCCCGCAGATAACCGGCAATGCGGTGGTCGAATTCGACGGCGTACACCTGCGCGCCGGTTTTCAGCAGACGACGGGTCAGCGCGCCGAAGCCGGGACCGACTTCGAGGATGATCTCCCCCTTCTGCGGTTTCCCCAGCCGGACGATCGCATCGAGCAGATTCCCATCGAGCAGGAAATTCTGCCCGAGGCCGCGCCCCGGACGCATCCCGATCGATTCGAGCGCGGCAAGCAGCTGCTGTTTGTTCATCGCTCAATGCCCGCCGTGGCAACAGCATCCGCCGCCGCACTGATGGGTTCCGGCCGCCGGGCAGTCGTGGCGCGCGGCACAGGAGGCCGGACCGCTCTTCGTGACGGCGGCAAATACGCTCAACTGCTTCTCCATCTCCGATGAACCGCAGGCGGGACAGGTTGCGGGAGAGTCGTAACGCGGCAGCAGAAGTTCGGCATCCTTACCGCACTTCCGGCAGTGAAATCGAAAAATCGGCATAACATCACCTCGATCTGAACCATTCAAAACCAGTCCGGTAATGTACACCCGAATCGGACGGAATTCCAGTAAAAAGTCCTCCGTCACAAGACAAAACGGCGGATTCCCCGGAGATTTCCGGAAGAACCCGCCGCCGATGCAATACCGCTCTACTTCAGGAAAAGCTCGATCACCGGCACGGTGGAGCCGGTCGGCAGCTGAACCGGCAGCTCCAGAATCAGCTCGCCTGTGCCGGCGGTCTGATGAAGCGCCTCCTCCTTCCGGGGACGAATCCGGATCTCACTGCCGTCAGCCAGCAGCTGCGCGTAACGGACCTTGTCGGCAAGGTTCGGCAGCGTGATGTGCTTGAAAGGCCATGCGAAGCAGTGCAGATAGAGACGGCGGGTTTCCGGATTCCAGGTATAGCGGCAGTCCGGCGGGGCCGGGAACTCTTCCGGAGCGGCGCCGCAGCCGTAGATCGACCGGGAGTTATACTTCATCCACTCGGCATATCCGGCGAGCCGGTCGAGCGCACGCTGGTCGATGTAGCCGCGCGAAGTCGGGCCGACGTTCATCAGCAAATTTCCGTTGCGGGAAACGTGGTTGACCAGCATCTGAATGCACATTTCGACGCTCTTCCAGCTGGTTTCATCGCGATGGTAGCCCCAGGAGCCGGAGAAGGTCTGGCATCCCTCCCAGACCACCGGATTGCCCTCCTCGTCGGTCATGCCGCGGTCGGGAGTGAACTGTTCGGGAGTGACGATGTCGCCGGAACCGGGCAGATCGAGCCGGTTGTCGACGATGATATCCGGTTGCAGCGAACGGACCAGTCGAATCATTTTTTCCGACTCCCAGTCATCACGCCCCTTGCCGCGGGACGGATACGAGAAGTCGAACCAGAGCACATCGATTTTGCCGTAGTTGGTCAGAAGTTCGGTCACCTGGTTGCGCATGTACTCCGCGTAGCGGTGCATGTCGCGCCCCTTGTTGAACTCGTCGTGATCGACCTTGTCCCAGAGCGGATGAATCTGATCGATGGTGAAATCCGGATGGTGCCAGTCGATCAGCGAATAGTAGAAACCGACCCGCAGCCCCTCGGCGCGGAAGGCATCCACCACTTCCCGCAGCAGATCGCGTCCGGCCGGCGTGTTCGGCGCCTTGTAATCGGTGTATTTCGTATCCCACAGGCAGAATCCTTCATGATGTTTGGTGGTGATGACGAAATATTTCATCCCCGCCTCGCGCGCCGCCTTCGCCCACTGCTTCGGGTCGAAGAGATCCGGGTTGAAGAGATCGAAATAGACCTGATAGGTTTCGTTGTCGATCTTCTCGTTATGGCGCACCCACTCGTGCCGCGCCGGCATCGAATAGAGCCCCCAGTGGATAAACATGCCGAAACGATCGTGCGTGAACCAGGAGGTGTCTCCCTTGCCGTAGTTGCCCATTCTTCCATCCTTTCCAGTCGTTGAGTTCGGGAACTGTTTT
>NZ_DBEXAY010000307.1:0-7796 GCF_048170485.1 Victivallis sp.
TTGCCGCCGTTCAGATTCTCGTCATGGCACGGTTTAAAAAACCAGCCCTCCGCCGCGTTGATCTCAATGGGGAACCAATCGTTGAAATCGTTGGAATACATTCCGATACATGTTCCGACCTGCTTCTGGTTCGAAAGGCAGGTCGACGCCCGCGCGGTGGTGCGCGCCGAGTTGAGCGCCGGCATCAGCATGGCCGCCAGAATCGCGATGATCGCGATTACGACGAGGAGTTCGATAAGCGTAAAACGATGAATTTTCCAGTTGCTCGATGTGCCGCTGTTTTTCTGCATGGTCTCCTCCTTTATGATGAACCCGGCCTGTGATGTTTTTCGGTGTTTCTTTTTACATTATACTTGAAACAAATAAAAAAGTCAATATATTGTTTATTGGTAGTGGTATATTGTTTGTGCACTTGAGGCGGCGATGAAACATGTGCTCTGTGCTCTCCGGGAGCCGAATGAAGTCTTGTTGAATCACATCTACGAGTTCGGACGTCTGCACGGCTGGTCGGTGGAGTGCTGTGGGGAGAAGATTCCGCGGCGCTGGTTCGGCGACGGGGTGCTTTCGGACTATCTGACGCAGAAGGAGTTGTCGGTGATCGACCGCTTCGAGCAGACACCGGTGGTGTCGCGGATTCTGCTGCCGCGAAGGAATATCCGGACGGTCCGCCCCGACACCGAACGGATTGCATCGATGATCGCCGATTACTTCATCGGCAAGGGGTTTACCCGTTTCGTCACTACGCCGCCCAGCGTTCCGGCATCGATGTTGGACGGCAAGCCGCGTCACATCCAGACCGCGTTGAAGCTGGCGCTTGCTGAACGGAATTTTGCATTGATTCAGCCGAAATTCGCCTTCGATTCCGAGTTGCAGAAGGACTACCGGCACGGCTCGGAAAAATTGCGGGATTTCTTCGGTTCGATCGAACGGCCGTTCGCATTGATCCTGCCGAGCCCCCGCCGCCTTGCGCTGGTCTACCGGATTCTGGACGACCTGTGCGTGCGGGTGCCGGAGGAGGTCGCCGTCATGGTCAATACTGACAATCCCATGATTACGGAGAATGCCGCCGTGCCGACCAGCTGCATCAGCGGCGAATTCGGCGAACTGGCCAGCAAGATGGTTGAGCTGCTCGAACGGATGATGGCGGGGGAACCGGTGCCGGAACGGATGGTCTATTCCACCAGCGCCGGGGTGATCTCCCGCCGCAGCACCGATACACTGGCGGTCGCCGACCTGCGGCTCGCCCGCGCGGTGAGCTTCTTTCTGCAGAACTATATGAACCTCATCGGCGTGGAGGATGCCGCGGGAGTGGCCGGCGTTTCGCGCGGCATGCTGATCCGGCTCTTCCGGAACCATTTCGGCAAAAGTCCGAGCCGTTTTCTGCTGGAGATCCGGCTCAACCAGATCCGCCATCTGCTGGACAGTACCGATCTCACGCTTGCCGAGATTGCCCGGCGGTGCGGCTACGGCTCCGATATGGCGCTTTCGCTTGCATTCCGCCGGGAGACCGGCATTCCGCCGGGCGAGTACCGCAACTCACGGCGCCATATGGAGCCGTGAGGATTGCGGTTGAATCATTTCGGTTCGGGGAGCAACGGCAGTTTCCACGCTTCGCGCTTGCGGAACGGCGTGCGGAACTTGCGCTTGAGCACCCCTTTCTCTTCCAGATGGATGTAGCAGGCGGTGTCGCACGCCTTCCCGCAGATGCTCGCCGGGTAGCAGTGCTTCATCGGCGGGTAGAAGGTGATGTGCTCCATCACCTCGCGCGCCCGTTCCGGCGTGAGCTGCGCTTCTCCGGCGATGATCGCGAGCCGGTCCGGATCGCCGGCGAGGAACTCCGCCGGCATGAAGGGGTTGTAGTGCATGTTCGCCCCGATGTAGTAGGCGGCGCACTGCCAGCGGTCAAGTTTCCCCTCCTTGCTGAGCGCGTGACCCGGGCAGGCCTCGACGCATTTGCCGCAGTGGTCGCAGAGATGAGGCTCGACGATCGGGTCCGGCTCGATTTCGGCGTCGGTCAGCAGAAAGACGTAGCGCTGAAAGGGGCCGAAGTCATCGGTGAGCAGCGTGCCGGAGAGCCCGCGTTCGCCGAGTCCGCAGAGGACGGCGCACGCTTCGAAATCGAGCTGTTTCTCCGCCGTTTTCCCCCGGTAGATCGCCTGGAATTCGATCTCCGGATTGGTGCTGTCTTCCTCCTCCATGATGGTCTGGTTGCGGCGCTGGGGGAGGGCTTCGAAGCCGTGGTCTTCCAGAACCGCGCAGGCGCGGAGCAGAGCCATCGGCATGACCGTCTCCTCCATGGTTTCGACGCCGCAGGTGGTGTACTGATAGTAGGTGGAACCCTCTTCAATCCCCCGCCGGGCGCCGCGGAGCACGCGGAATGCCGCGCCGATCACGGTCTTCGTTCCCGGAAAAATCTCCCGCACCGCCTCGTTTTCGAACCGTTCGACGTTGCCGAAACGGACGAGGTCGGCGCCGTTCTTCCGGAACACTTCCACAAGTTCTTCCTTGAGCGTGTGATTCATAACAGATTCTTCTCTTTTAAGTGGTTGTAACAGGCGATGTCGCATTTCTTCCCGCACAGGCAGGGGGCGTATCCGGTCCGGTGGGGCAGAAAATCCAGCTCAGGATAGAGTGCTCGGGCGCTCTCCCGGTCGAACACCTTTGTCCCGTCGAGAATGGCTTCGCGCTTCGGATTCCCGGCGAGGAAATCCTTCGGCTGGAACGGATTCGACCGGTGTGCGCCGCGGTAGTACACCGCGCACTGCCAGGTGTTGACGCCTTCCTCCAGCGAGATCGCGTGGCCGGGACAGGCTTTGACGCATTCGCCGCACCGGTCGCACAGCGACTGCCCGAACGGCGCGTCGGTCTCGAGCGGCGCATCGGTCACGATGAAGACGAAACGGACGAACGGGCCGAACTTCGGCACGATGATGTTGCCGGCCGCACCCGCCGCACCGAGTCCGCAGATCTGCGCCGCCTGGGCGAAGTCGATGATGATGTCCGGCGCCGGTTTCCCCGGGGCAACCGGTTCGGCGTGAACCAGTTCATAGGTGTCGATCAGCTCCGGATTGGTGGTGTGATCCCCCTTGATGCGCAGATTGGAGACGTTGCGCTGGAGACAGGCGTCGTACCCTTCGTCTTCGATCAGTCCGCCCATCTTGAGCAGGAAGATCTCCGCAAGCTCCTCGTCGATGTATTTGACGCCGAGCTGGGTGTAGTTGAAGAACTGCCGCTGCGAGTCCATCGCCCGGTAGAGGGCGCGCGGCACCCGGAAGCCGCAGCCGATGATGCACTTCGCCTTCGGCAGAATCTGCAGCGGGTCGCGCTGGGGATTGGTTCCGGCGAAGAGGCTGATATCGCCGATGCCGACGAGATCGGCGCCGAATTCCAGCGCCTTTTTCTTGATGATTTCGCTGTTCAGCATGATGATTCTCCTCTAGCGATCCATGACCCAGGCTTTGCCGGTGCGGAGCGGTTCCTTGAAGCGGTGCTCCATGCAGCCGCCCTTTTTCTCCAGCATGCTCACGCAGGCGCGGATGCAGCCGCCGCACTTGGCCATGTTGTAACCGACCCAGGTGGGGAAGTATTTCTCCAGCGCGCCGTAGACCTTCATGATCTCCTTTTCGTTGGCCGGAGCCTTGCCTTCGAGCAGATCGAGACAGCCGTTCTCGTTCTTGTCGAACACCTCTTTCGGCACGAACGGGTTGAACTTCCGCCCGGCATGGGTGTAGAAGGCGTAGCATTTCCACTCGTCAAGCTTGCCCCATTCGCACTTCTTGCCGCCGACGTTGACGACGATGCTTTCCGTCTTGCTCAGACACTGGCCGGGGCACTCGCGAACGCAGGCCATGCAGCGGCGGCAGATCGGCGGCCCGGAGTACATCGGATCCGGTTCGAGCGGAGCGTCAGTGAAGAGAAAGGCCACCCGTTGCAGCGGGCCGAACTGCGGCGTGAGGAACATCTTGCTCCAGCCGATTTCGCCGAGGCCGCAGGCGACCGCCGCCAGCCGGAAGTGGAACTGCAGGTCGGGCGCGACGTTCCCCTCGCGGACCGGACGGGTGAACTGCACGGAGCGGTGATGGGCGGTCTTGGTCTTAGCCTGTTCCATCACTTCGATCTGCTCTTCCGGCGAGAGGGTGTTGCCGGGCGAGCCATCCATGTCGGAGACCACGCCCCGCGCGCCGGTGTTGCGGTAGACCGCCGCTTCATAACCGTGATCCTCGATCAGTTTGCCGAGCGAGTAGAGTACGGCGGGAGCGTAGATCTCGTTGATGCCGCCGTAGGCCATCGACGGATACTGGTAGAACTGGGTTCCCTCCTCGATGCCGCGCTGGACGCCGCGCGGAATGCGGAATACCAGCCCGATCACCCGGGTCGCCTCGGGGAAGATGTACCGCGGGTCCATCTCTTTCGGGACGCCTTCGAACCGCGCCATGTCGCCGATGCCGCAGAGGTCGGCTCCGGCGGCCAGTGCGGCCTGCTTGACCATTTCGCTTGTCAATGTCATATTTCATCTCCGATGGTTGGAAGTTGAATCAGGCTCTGTTCGAGCGCGGCGGCGCAATAGCCGCATTCCGCGCAGTTTTGGGAGCAGTGAAGCACCGTCCTGCCGAAATCGATGGGCAGGCGGCCGTTTTCGATCACTGCCGGATAGAATCGCTCGGCGTGGTTGGGTTCGAGCAGTTCCGGGAGATTGCCGGAGAAACGGCCCCCGAGATAGGCCTCCAGCACGGCCACGGGGTTGCGATTGGTCCGGGTGGCGAGCTTGACCGCGTCGAAACAGGATTCGTAGAGCGGCAGATCCTCCGGGCGGATGAAGTTGGTGTCGCGCAGAAAGTTCCGCCGCTTCTCCGGTTTCGAAAGGTGGTCGAAGCAGACCCCGCGGAACTCGTAGGCGTTGTCCATTTCGGCGATTTCATGTTCGTGGGCGACGAGATTGTCGTGGAAGTTGTGCGCCGAGCAGAAGTTGAGACAGCCGCTGTTGGCGAGGCAGTAAAGTTTTTTGCCGTTGTCGTCGCACCAGCGGCGCAGTTCGCAGATCTTCGCGAAATCGCGGTTGAGTTCCCGTTTCAGATAGTAGCCGTCGAACCAGTCGGCGAGATACTCCATCCCCTGCACGGTGCCGATCTCCATGTTGACCGAGGCGCGCACTTCGACTTCGGGGAAGTTGGTCTTCAGGAACTTCGCGATCAGCGGCGAAGTCGTCGTCACCGAGGCGAGTCCGAAACGATTGCGGATCCAGTCGGCCGCGTCGCCGATCTCCTGAAAGAACGCCCGCGACTGGCTGCGTCGGCCGTAACAGTTGCCGTTGAGCAGCAAATTGAGGCCGATTCCGGCGGCGGAGAACTCCGCGAGCGCCTCGACCAGCTTGTTCCGCACTTCAAAAGGCTGTTCGCCCGGAAATCCGGTCAGCGTGCCGCGTCCGTTCGGCAGATCGCCCCACGGAAAGTACACCTCGGCAATCGCCTCCCGGTGCGCCAGAATCGCATCGAGAAAGTCCCGCGTCGGCCGCGGCTGGTATCCTACGGTGAATTTCATCTTTTTTTCTCCGATACAACGTTAGAGCAATGCAGTGTTTTTCAATGGTTCACCATATTGTGTTCAAGTGAGTGACAGGCGCGCGGGGATCGGCAGCTTGCTGCCGAAGAGGTCGCGCGGAAGAAATTCCGCCGGGAGCCGGAGGTCGGCGACGGGGTGCGCAGGATCATCCAGCCGATGGATCAGCGCCGCGACCGCCTCGTGGATCAGGGCGCGGCTGGAGCTGTGAATCACACCGGCGATGTGCGGGTCGCGGAGGAACGGGCCGGCAAAGTTGCAGTGCAGAACAATCTCCGGATGATAGCCGGGGAATTCCTCCGCGAGCAGTTCGAGCAGCATGGTCGTGGTCTGCCAGCCGTTGGTGAGGATGGCGCCGGGGGCGGTGCGGCAGATGGCGCGCAGAGCATCCATCCGTTGTTCCTCCTCCATCGGTATGATCGCGATGCGGGGAGCAACAGCGTTCGCTTCGCACGCCTCCCGGAACTCTTCCGGCCAGCTGGAGTGTTCGAAGAAAAGTCCGGTTACTGTCGCGTGATTCCGGGCGCGGAACCATGCGACCGCTTCGCACAGCGGCTGTTTGAGATCGATGCCGGCAGAGGGGATTCCCGCCTGCACTTGATCGGTGATCGCCAGCAGTGTTCCCCGGGCGCACAGCTGCAGTGCCGCCGGGTCTGCCGGTTCCAGCGGGGCGTTGCAGAGAATTGCATCCGCCTGCCGGTCGAGCAGGCTCTGCAGTGCCTCCCCGGTCTCCCCTTCGCCGCAGAGCGAGATCAGCAGCTGATACCCGGCCGTGTTCGCTTCGCGCAGTGCGGCGTCGGCGAAGTGGGCGAAGTAGGCGTTGGTCAGATTGCCGATCACCAGCCCCAGCGTGCGGGTGCATCCCCGGCGGAGCGAACGGGCCGCCGCCGACGGCCGGTAGCCGAGTTCGGCGATGGCGCGGTCGATGCGCTCGCGCGTCTCCGGCGTCATCCGCGCCTGCGGATTCCGGTTCAAATATTTGGAGACCAGCGTAAAGGAGACTCCCGCCAGTTTGGCGACATCTTTCAGCGTCGGCTGCATTCCGAATCGAGATTCCTGATTGCTCTATCGTTAGATCAACTCTGAGAATAAAATAACACCTGTCGGAATTTTTTCAACTCCGGCAGGTGTTTTTTTTGAGAATTTTTCGTGATTCAGCCGCGCTGGAGCTGTCGTTTGAGCTGGGTGATGGAGCGGCGGATGATCTCGTTCTCCGAGCAGAGCTGCGGCACCTTCTTTTCGGCGTGGAGGATGGTCGCATGGTTGCGCCCGAACGCCGCACCGATTTCGGTGGAGGAGTTGGAGGTCAGCTCGCGGCAGAGGTACATCGCGATCATGCGCGGCTCGGCGACGGTGCGGGTGCGCTTTTCCCCGAGGATATCGGAGAGGGTGATCCCGAAGTGACCGGCGACGGTGCGCTGAATCGATTCGATCGAGATGTCGCGGGCGGCGCTCTCCTGGGCGAGCTGGCTGTGGAGCAGCTCTTCGGCCTGCTCGATCGTCAGCTTGTCGTTGCCGCTGAACGACGCATAGCTCGCCAGCCGGATGAACGCCCCCTTGAGGCGGCGGACGTTCGAGGAGATGTTCGCCGCGAGAAATTCGAGGAACTCGTCGCCGAGCGGCGCCTTGCTCAGGATGTCGTTGCGCCACATCCGCAGGATGGCGAGGCGCGCCTCATATTCCGGAGCGCCGACTTCGGCGGTCATGCCCGATTCAAACCGGGATTCGAGCCGCTTGTCGATGTCGGAGATTTCGCACGGCTGCCGGTCCGAAGTCAGGATGATCTGCTTGTGCTGGCCGTAGAGCGTGTTGAAGAGGTTGAAGAACTCCTCCTGCATCTGCGTCTTCTTGGCCAGGCTGTGGATGTCATCGACCAGCAGCACATCCACATCGCGGACCGAGGAGCGGAATTCACTCAGACTCTTGTGCTGCTGAAGCAGGTTGTAGAAATCGTTGAGCAGCTCGTCGCAGGTGGCGTAACGGACGACCATCGCCGGATTGCGCTTGTGCACTTCGGCAGTCACCGCCTGAAGCAGGTGGGTCTTGCCGACGCCGCTGGCGCCGTAGAGGTAGAGCGGATTGTAGACGCCCGGTTCCTCCGCGGCGGTTTTGGCGGCGGCGAAGGCGTAACGGTTTTCCGCACCGACGATGAAGTTTTCAAAGGTGTGCTCGGCAAGACAGTTCTGCGGACCGGGCCGGGGGATGAGCTTCTCGCGGGCCGGCCGGGCGGGCCGTTCCGG
>NZ_DBEXAY010000308.1:0-3294 GCF_048170485.1 Victivallis sp.
AAGTCGGTTGATACTGATCCGCACGCGGCCCTCGCGGGCCTTACTTGTCGGGCTTCGCCCGCCAACTCCTCAATCGCCGGAGGGGCTGCGCTCGACTCCGTTCGACTGCGTCGCAATTGCTCCTTGCTGCTTTGCGTTTCGCAAAGCAGTTCTCTCACATGCGCTCGCGGCGCTTACCGCGCTTGTGCCCGTGAGAAGGCCGGGTTATTGAGGGAAATTCCGCTCGCGGCGCTGGCCGCGCTTGTGCCCGTGAGAAGGCAGGGTTGCGGGGGGAAATACAGGCCGCGCTTGTGCCCGTGAGAAAGCCGGGGGACAGTGGAAATACAGACCGCGCTTGTGCCCGCGAGAAAGCCGGGTCGCGGGGGGAAATACAAGCCGCGCCGAGTCCTGTGAGGGAAACAGGGCGCGGAAAAAAGCGCTTTTTACAGCCGAAAATCACCGCTTCTCCGGGATGACCTCGAGCCAGTAGTCGTCAGGATCGTTTACGAAGTAAATCCCCATGTCGGGGTTTTCGTAGCAGATGCAGCCCATCTTCTCATGGCGGGCGTGAGCCGCTTCATAATCATCGACCTTGAATGCCAGGTGAAATTCATTGTCTCCAAGATTGTACGGCTCCTTGCGATCCCGGAGCCAGGTCAGTTCCAGCTGATGTGAGCTGTTCCCGTCCTCCAGATAGACGATGATGAAGCTCCCGTCCTTCGCTTCGATCCGCCGCACTTCGTGCATGTCAAAGGCATCACGGTAGAATTTCAGGCTCTTTGCAAGGTCGAGCACGTTGAAGTTGTTGTGAACCATCCGGAATTTCATCGCAATTCTCCTCCTCATTATACGAAAGCTTATCCCGGAAATGACGGATTTTTCCGCCATTTCCGAAAAAATCACGGAAACAATCCGTTATTTCACCGCTTCCGCAAAAGTGCGGAAGTTGTTCCGCCAGAAGCCTGCCGGCGCCAGTTTCGCCGTCTCTCCATCCAGCTGACGGTTCATCAGCCGGAACCAGAATTCCGGATTTTTCAGCTTCAACTTCTGCTCCAGACGGGAGAAGAACTGACGCCGCACCCGCGCATCATCCAGCGGCAACGGCTCCGGCTCCGCCCCGGCACGGCGGCACACCACCTTCCCCGGACGAATCGAAATCACATCCGCCAATTCATGACTGGCAAGCTCCACATTGAAGCTGTTCGTCTCATTCACCCCTTCCAGCGTACGGACGAAATTCCGGAATTTCTCCGCCTCCTTCGGCAGCTCCTGACGCATCGCCCGGAATGTTCCCAGCAACGCCTTCTCCTCCTTGGAATCCGCCGCCGACGGCGCAATGAATTCCGACATGCTCCGCACCGCAGCCTTCAGCTCCGCATCCTCGCCATCCAATCCGGCTTTGTAGAATCCGGCCACCAGAGGCAAATAATATTTGCTCAGTTCCGTCTTCAATTCCGCCGCACGCGCAGCAAGCTGACGCTGCAGTTCCGCCGCCTGACGCTTCTGCTCCTCCGCCTGCTCCCGCAGAATCCGGGCCTGCTCCTCCCGCTGGCGGCGCGCCGCCGCTTCCGCCTCGGCACGCTCCCGCTTCGCTTCATCCGACGCTTCCCGCCGTTCCGCAATCTCCTTCAGATGGCGCTCACGAGCCGCCGCACGCGCCGGGGCCGCCCGGAGCACCTCGTCCAGTCTGCCGTACACCTCCTGCATCGTGCGGAGCGCAGTACGCTCCTCCTCCGTCTGCGGTTGCGGGAAGCGGGTGAAAAATTCGTCGCCCGCGGCAAGCTGCCCTTCCCGGTCGTCCGGCCGGTTCCGCACCAGCGTCAGGAACTTCTCGACACCATCCAGATACGCCTGACGGGTGGTCGGTTTCGGCGGCTCCGGCGGTTTCGGCGGCGGAACCGGTTCCACTTTTTTCTCCGGTTCCTCAGCGGCGGCCTTTTCCCGGGCGGCAAACCACTCCGCCACCGGCTTTCCATACGGCTTCAACGGTTCCGGCAGTTTGTCGCCCTTCGCCAGAAATACAAAGGTCCCGCCGGCGCCCAGCACCACGACCAGCACGATCCCCGCAATCAGCAGAATCAACTTCATCCGGCGCGAAAGATGCCGCCGCGGCGGCGGCTCCTCCTGCGGCGCTTCCGGTTCCGGAGCCATCTCGGGGCGGGGAATGTTCTCCGCCGTCATCGCGGCCGGTTTTTCCTCCGCTTTCGGCTTCTCCTCCGCCGCCGGAGCCGGGGCGGATGCGGGAGCCGGTGCCGGCACAGGAGCCGGCGACGGCGCGGAAGCACCCGTCACATTTCCGTCATTTTTCGGCGCAACATTAGAAACAGCAGCAGGTTGCGCCGGAGAAACATGAGCCGTCATTTTCGGAACTGCCGCTTTCGCCGCGGCAGGCAGCTTGAAGGTAGGGGCCGCCGCCTTTTTCCCGAATTTCAAGTTCAGCGTCGGCACGCCGGGTCCGGCCGGCCGGTAGTTGCGCATGAACATGTCGAGCGCTTTAATGAGCGGCGCCGGCGTCTGGTAACGATCCTCGATGTTGCGCGCCATCATCTTCATGATGATCGTGTTGAGCTCGTCGGGGACCTCCGGATTCACCTCCTTGGGCGGCGTCAGATTTCCGGCGACGTGCATCCGGGCGATCTCCTCGGCGGTATCCGCCACGTAGGGGAACCGGCCGGTCACGAACTGGTAGAGCGTCGCCCCCAGGCTGTAGATGTCGCTGCGCACGTCGGTGGGGACGCCGGTAAGCTGTTCCGGGCTGATGTACTGCGGAGTCCCCATCACCTCGTCACCGATCTCCTCATCGCGGTTTTCGTTCCCGGCCACCCGGGCGAGACCGAGGTCGGCCAGTTTGGCGAAGCCGTTGGCGTCGAGCATGATGTTGTCCGGCTTGATGTCCTGGTGGACCAGTTTCTGCTCGCGCCACGCCGCATCGAGGGCGCTGGCGATCTCGCGGACCACCTTGGCCGCCTGCATGAAGTCCAGCTTCTTCTGCCGCTGAAGGATCTGCTTGAAGGTCTCCCCCCGCACATACTCCATCGCGAAGTAGAAGATTCCGTTCTCCTCGCCGACCGCGTAGGCCTGCACGATGTTCGGGTGGTTGATCTTCCCCGCCGCCCGCGCCTCCCGGAAGAGGCTCTCGACATACTCCTTGTCGTTGAGAAAGCGGTCCTGCAGCACCTTGAGCGCCACCGGCCGGTCCAGCGAGAGCTGGCGGGCGAGAAACACCTCCCCCATCCCTCCCTTGCTGATCTCACGCTCGATCAGGAAATCCCCGATCACGGCTCCGGGAGAGGTGGGACTCTCCGGGAAATTCAC
>NZ_DBEXAY010000309.1:0-2711 GCF_048170485.1 Victivallis sp.
ATCTTTCAACTTTTTCTTTTCCTATGGGATGGCTGTGAAAAAAATTCAGTCATATTACGGTCATGTTATTATGCATGTAATATGATTGATTGGAGGAGAGGGAAGGGAGGCATAAGCGAGCACTGCATCCAGATGAAACCATGTCTGAATGCTGGAACTTGCATGCGCAGGTTTTGAGAGTTCTGACAGCGGCTCCCTCAGCAGGACGGCGTGGTGACGGAATTTTTCTTCTGACCGGAGTTCCGCCGGAACTGGGTCGGGGTCATGCCGAATTCCCGCCGGAACTGGCTGCAGAAATAGAAGGAGTTGCAGAAGCCGAGCTGAAACGCGATCTCCTTGACAGAGAAACCGGTCCTGGTCAACAGTTCGCAGGCGGATTCCATCCGGCGCTGCATCCGGTAACGGTGGGGCGACTGGTTCATCTGCGCCCGGAAGAGCCGGGTGAAGGTCCGCTCATTCATGCCGAGGGTCCAGGCGATGGAGGCGATGCTCTCGGGGTGTTCAAAGTTTCCGCAGAGCTTTTCACAGGCCAGACGCAGGAAGAGTGATTTCTCCTGCGGGCGGGGAATCGCTTCCGACAGCGTCATCAGAAGTTCCATGGTCAACCCGGCGTTTCGCATGATGTGGTCCGGCGGGCGGCGGCGGATCAGAATCCGCAGAAGCCGGAGTTTCCGGGGCAGCGGATCGGTCTGCGGCAGGGAGAGCTGAATCGGCTGGTTCAGTTTCAGCGTCTCCAGAATCGACGGCAGGTTCACCCCCTGAAAAAAGGCTACAAACTTCTGGTATCCGCATTGTTCCGTCGTCTCGAAATAGTATTCGTACCCCGGCGGGATGAAGAGGGGCAGACCGGGGCGCACCAGATAATGTTTCTTCTCAATCCGGTAGCTGACCTCGCCGGAGATCAGCCAGACCAGCAATCCGTGCCGCGCGTGATAACTATGATACCAGGTGGGCGAATTCCGGGACGCCTCTTCGATGCCGTTGGTGTAGAGTGGATAGTCTTCGTAGGAGCCGGGATTCAGAAAAAAGTGTGTCCGCATCGCCCGGCCGGGAGCGAGCAGAAGATGGTCGGGCGGCATGTTTTCGTCCGGCTTCGGCAGATGCGGGATCGGCTGCTCCATCGTTTCTCCTTTCTGAGCTAAAGTAACACAAAAAACATATTTTTTCAACAATTGTTGTATTATTTTTGTCTGAAATCCATATTTATGAATTGCAAAAAAGGTTGTTTCTTGAGGCAGAATACGGTATAATATCATCCAGGCAGAATGGATAACTTTCAAGGAGAATGCAATGGTTGACATTCAAAACTGCGGCGCACGTTCCGGCGGAGAGTTCGACAACACCTCCGCAATTCAGCAGGCGCTGGACAGTTGCGCCGCAACTGGCGGCGGCACGGTCCGGATCGGCCCGGGCGTCTGGATGAGCTATACGTTGTATCTGCATGACAACACAACGCTCCATCTGGAGGAGGGCGCAGTGCTCCTCGGGGGGCCGGATCCTCTTCGCTACCCGGAGATTGCGGACAATCCATGGTGGATTCCCGCCCGCTGTTCCCGCCTGAACCGACGTACGTTGATCTATGCGGAACATTGCCGCAACGTCGGCATCACCGGCCGGGGAACCATCTGCGGCAATGCACATGCCTTTACCGAGGTGGCGATGGATGCTCCGCAGGAGCTCCATTGGGTCTGGAAACGGAAAGATGACCGGAAGATTCCGGGGCGGGCGATTCTCTTCGTCGCCTGTTCCGACGTTCTGCTCGACGAATTCAAGATCGAAAATGCCGCCGGATGGAGTCTTTGGATGCTGGACTGCGAACGGATTCAGATCAACAAGCTGCGTATCGACGGAGAAATGCGCCTGCCGAACATGGACGGCATCCATCTGAGCGCGTGCCGCGACGCCGTGATTGCAAACTGCATCATCCGCAGCAGTGACGACGCCCTGGTGCTGCGCTCCCATCAGGAACAGCTCTTCACGCCGCGGCCGTGTGAACGGGTGACGGTTTCCAACTGTGTGCTGAAAAGCGGCAGTTCGGCAATCCGGATCGGCTGGAGCGGGGATTACGCCATCGGCAATTGCAGTTTCAGCCATCTGATTATTGAGGAGAGTTTCGCCGGTATTTCGATTTACCTGCCGGAGATTGCGCCGATTCAGTTTGATCCGCCCCGGGGGCCGGACTGCCCGACTCCTCCGGAAAAGACGCTGCCGTTTGCGGTGGAGAACATCGCCTTCTCCCACCTCATCATGGAGACGCAGAACGGTCCTTTCATGATCCGGCTTGCCGACGACGCCTGTTGCGCAGGGGTCCGCAACATCCGGCTGAGCAACGTGGATGCGGTCAGCGGTGGTTATCCCTTTATCCGGGCGGCGGCGAAGCACGGGGTGCGGGAAATCCTTTTCGACCACTGCAATTTCTCCATCTGTCCCTGCCGCCGCAATCTGGAGCATTTCGCTGAATTCAGCAGAAGCATGATTTTTGAGACAGTCGAAGATCTTCATTTTGAAAATGTAACATGGAGAAGATGCTGTCCGGTCAAACCCGAATCCAATCAACTGTCATACGCGAACAAAGGAGATGGTATGATAAATAGCTGACGTTCGCGGTTTCTGCTTGCGGCGTGTAATTTATGGCGATTAACTTACACGTATGGAAGCGGACAGGTTGCAGACTGAATATTTATTTGAGGCGCCTCCGAGAAGAGGATGAC
>NZ_DBEXAY010000310.1:0-10910 GCF_048170485.1 Victivallis sp.
TGATTGATGTTCCTCGGATCCTCCTGTTGTAATATTGCAGAAAATTCCACCTTTGCAAGGCCACTGGACTTTGCATGCAGATTAAACCCAAGTTTCCACGCTTTTGCGGAAGCGTGCGCTACCGAAACGCTGGGCGCATACTTTTATGCGGCGCAGCTCCTCGCCGGGAAAACCTATCTCGGCGATACGCGGAGCTGCCCCGACGGGGCGGAGCGGATCTTGGTATTCTCCGACGGCCGGCACCACACCGGCGTCATTCTCGGCCGCGACGAAACTCCCGTTCAACTTCCCGCGCCGGAGTTTCCGGTTCTGGATCAGTTCGCGATCGACGGAAGCCCCCTGTCGCCGGATAAAGCCGGCCGCACCCTCCTCCGTGGAATCAACTATCTCACTCTGTCGGAACTTCCTCCGCTGAACCGGGAGACCGAAGGAGCGAAACTGCTCGCCATTGCCCGGAGCTACCGGCCGCTCCCCCGGAAGCAAAATCCCGTCATCTTCCAGTTTGATCCGGCCGGATTGCCGGCAAATCGGCTGGGGTATCAGGCCCGGCCGGAACGTCTGGTTTTCTCCGCCATCAACCTGTCGGAGAAGGAACAGAAAATCTCCCCGCATCTTCAACTTCCGCCCGGCGGAAAAATTCTCTCGTCTCCGAAGGTACCGCAGATTCTGGTTCCCCGCTCCGCAACGAGCCTGGAATACCAGCTCGATCTTGCCGGAGTGAAAAATCCCGGCAACTTCCGGATCCGCCTGGAAGATTCGTCGGGGACGGGCAACTTCCTCGTTCTGCCCTTTTTCCTTCCTTTTGAAAACACTCTTGCGAAATCCTTCGAAACCGGCAATGTGAAACGCTGGCGTCCCCACTGCTCCGGCAGCATGACCATCTCCGACGATCCGACCGAGAAGGCGATCAGAATTCATGCGGATTTCACCGGCATAAATGAAAATCACTGGGCCGAACCGGTATACCGGTTCTCTTCGCCCGGGGAAAATCTGACGGGGTCCCTCGGAGTCTCTTTCGAAATCAGGGCGAAACAGAGCAACGGGTCAAAGTATTTCACATATCAGGTTGTTGGATTTCACGATGAAAACAACCGGAATATCACCGTACACTTCACACCGGCACCGACGGAACAATGGCAGACCCGCACTGTTCTCTGGCCCTCTTTTCTCAAGCTGGAACAACTCAAAGAGTTCCGAATCGGGCTGGGACCGTCGGACAACAAACTCGATTACTGGATCCGCAATATCCGTTTTCTTTATCCGGATAAACAATAGACAAGGAGAGTGACTATGAAGCGGAAAAAAGATTTTCGGAGGATCTGCGCAATCGATGGCGCTGTATGCAGATTTACTCTTATTGAACTTCTCATCGTAATCGCGATCATCGCCAGTCTGGCAGCGATGCTGCTGCCCGCACTCGGCAAGGCCAGAGCTGCCGGCATGCGTACCCGATGCGCGGGAAATTTCAAGCAGATCAACACCGCTGTCTCCCTTTACGCCGCGGACTTTCAGGATATGTGGCCGATTAACCTCACTCCAAGCTGGGCCTGGGTCCAGGCGATCTGTATCATCCCCGGAAAGGAGTCCAGCTATCCCCTCAGCCGCAACTATGTGACCCGTGAGGTGACGATCTGCCCGGCCCAGCGGGAAAAATTTGATTTCTCCTGGATATTCAACAGCATCGGAGTGAATTCCCCCGCCATGCGAACCCAATGGTGGCTAGGTGAAAAACGAGAGAGTTTATTCGGCTCATTTTCCTCCCTCTTCTCCTCCCCGGCAGCAGGACAATACACGCTCCACCTGAACCGTCTTCGCAACCATTCGAAACTTCCGCTCTTTTCCGACACCTTTTCCATTCAGGCTGATGTTCATTATGGCGAAAGCTATTACGGCTTTTCTCCGACGGAGAACGGAACTGGGGTTGCCAGCATCCATCACGGAGACAGCGGAATGCTCCTGTGGGGAGACGGGCACGTCACGTATCCGCATGAGAGAGATTTCCGCGTTCAGGATTTTGAGCTCATCATGATCAACGGTATCAAAAAAGATCTCCGGACACCGTAGAGCAGGGAAATGCCGGCAGAAGGAAGAAACCGCGAACCGGCGACTATTCGAACTTCATGCTGCGCCCGTAGAAGTAGCCCGGCGGCGGCGCATCCGAAATCAGCCGGTCGATCCGCGACAGCGGCGCGATCGCGAAGATTCCCGACCGGTCGAACTTGTCGCTGCCGATCAGAAGATAGTTCCGGGCCGAGATCTCCAGCACCCGCCGCAGAAAGTTCGCATGGTATTCGTGGCGCGAGGAGATTCCCTCCGGCGTCATCCCCAGCGCCGAGAGAAACGCCTTGCCGATCGAAAGGTGTTCCAGCTCCCGCATCGTCGCCTGCCCGAGAAAGGCGTTGAGCTGCAGATCGTAGTTCCCCCCCAGCGCAATCAGAAAGTAGTTCGACGGAAACAGCGGGAACTCCTGGATGATCAGCACCGAATTGGTCACGATCGTCAGGTTGGCGAAATTCGAATTCTGCAGCAGCTTCGCCAGATAGTAGACTGTCGTCGAGGAGTCCAGAAAGATGATGTCCCCGTCGCGGATCTCCGAAATCGCCGCCTCCGCAATGATCTGCTTCACCTCGCGGTTGTTGACCAGCCGGTCCCGGTAGTGGCCGGAAAGCGCCGGAGCGGAGACGTTTTCCGCCGCCGCCACCCCGCCGTGCACCTTGCGCACCTGACCGGCATTGACCAGCGCCGCCACATCCCGGTGTATCGTCGCGGAAGAGACGTGGAACTTCTCCATCAACTCCGCCAGCGAACAGTATTTCCGCTCCTTCACATACTGGACGATCTCGTACGAACGCAGGCTTTTCATTCCGCCGCCACCCTTTTAGAATTCACGGGCGAGGAACTCCCGCAGCGCATCGCGCCAATCCGGCATCGGCGGCAGTCCGGCCAGCCGGAGCATCCGCTTCTCCAGCCGCGAATTGGCCGGGCGCGGCGCCGGGCGAGGAAACTCATCCGTGCGGCACGGCACCACCTTCTGCGTCACATTCCGCTGCGAAAAGATTTCGCAGGCGAACTCATACCAGCTCGCCTCGCCCTCGCAGGTGAGGTGATATGTCCCCACCAGTCCGGGCCGGCAGAGCAGCTCCCGCAGTCCGTGCGCGACCGCCAGCGTGCTGGTGGGGTTGCCGATCTGATCGGCCACCACCTTGAGCTCCGGACGGCTCCCGTCGGCCAGCTTGAGCATCGTGTGGACGAAACTCGGTCCCCCTGCCCCGTAGAGCCAGGAGATGCGCGCAATCACATGGTCCGGACAGTGGGTGCGGACCAGCTCCTCCCCGGCGAACTTGCTCTGTCCGTAGACGGTGGCACCGCCGGTCGGGCGGTCGAATTCGCTGTAGGGGCGGTCCGCATTGCCGTCAAATACGTAGTCGGTCGAAATCGCAATCAGCCGGACATGGTTCCGGTTGCACGCTGCCGCCACCACCCCGGTGCCGAACGCGTTGAGCCGGAACGCCAGGTCGCGTTCGCTCTCGCACCGGTCCACCGCAGTCATCGCGGCACAGTGAATCACCGCATCCGGCCGCGCTTCCCGCAGCAGGGCGTCGAATCCGGCAGGATCGGTGATGTCCGCCTCCGGCAGGTCGGTCGGAATTACTTCATATTCGAAAAGTTCCGCAGTAAGGGTGCGCCCGAGCATCCCGCGCCCCCCGGTGAGAAGTACTTTCATTGCAGTTCCCTTTCCCTGCGGGGGATCACCCCTGCTTCATCTCGTTGAAATCGAACAGTTCCGCATCTGCCAGCCGGGGGTTGCGCGTATCCTTCGGCGACAGGATGAAGGAATCCACCTTGACGCGCCAGTCAATCCCGAGCTCGGGATCGTCGAAGGCGATTCCCCGCTCGTGCGGCGGACTGTAGCGGTTGTCGCACTTGTAGGCGAAGATCACCTCGTCGGAGAGCACCACAAAGCCATGCGCGAACCCGCGCGGCACAAAAAGCTGGCGCTTGTTCTCCCCGGAGAGTTCCACCGCCACGTGCCGCCCGAAGGTGGGCGAGCCCTTGCGGATGTCCACCGCCACATCGAGCACCGCGCCGCAGATCACCCGCACCAGCTTCGCCTGCGTGCAGGGCGGCGCCTGATAGTGAAGTCCCCGCAATACGCCGAACCGGGACTTCGATTCGTTGTCCTGAATGAAACGGGCATGGATGCCGGCCGCGGCCAGCTCCGCCTCGTTCCAGGATTCAAAAAAGTAACCGCGCGCGTCACCGAACACCTTCGGCTCCAGAATCACCACGCCGTCGATTTCCGTCGGAATCACATTCATGCCGAACCTCTCACTCCTCCCCGATCATCCGGGCGAGATACTGCCCGTACTCGGTCTTCATCATATCCTGAATACTCTCCCGGACCTCCTCGCGGGTCATCCAGCCGTTGTTGTAGGCGATCTCCTGCAGACAGGCGACCTGAAGCCCCTGCCGGGATTCGATCGTGCGGATGAAATTGGCCGCGTCAAGCATGCTCTCGTGCGTGCCGGTATCCAGCCAGGCGTAGCCGCGGGCCAGTTTCTCCACGTGAAGATCCCCCCGCTTGAGATATTCGTTGTTCACCGAGGTGATCTCCAGCTCGCCCCGGGCGGAAGGTTTGATGTGCCGGGCGATCTCCACGACGTCGTTGTCGTAGAAATAAAGGCCGGTCACCGCGTAGTTGGAACGCGGATGCGCCGGTTTCTCCTCGATCGACACCGCCTTCCCCGCGGCGTCGAACTCCACCACGCCGAACCGCTCCGGGTCGCGTACATAGTAGCCGAACACCGTGGCGCCGGATTTGCGCGACACCGCCTTTTTCAACAGCGTGCTCAAGTTCGCGCCGTAGAAGATGTTGTCGCCGAGCACCAGCGCAACCGGATCGCTCCCGATGAAATCCGCACCGATCAGAAACGCCTGCGCCAGTCCGTCGGGCGACGGCTGAACCGCGTAGGAGAGACGGACGCCGAACCGCGAACCGTCGCCGAGCAGCCGCTGAAAATTCGGCTGGTCCTCCGGTGTGGTGATGATCAGAATGTCACGGATTTCCGCCAGCATCAGCGTCGAAAGCGGATAGTAGATCATCGGCTTGTCGTAGATGCCGAGCAGCTGTTTCGAGACGCCGCGGGTGATCGGATGAAGCCGGCTGCCGGCTCCGCCTGCCAGAACAATTCCCTTCATTTCGCCTTGCCTCCCAGTCCGAGACGCTCCCGGGAGTAGGAGCCGTCCTGCACCCGTTTGCACCAGGTGTCCCGATGGTCGAGGTACCACTCCACCGTCTTGCGGATGCCGCTTTCGAAGGTCTCCTGCGGCTTCCAGCCCAGCTCGCGGCCGATCTTGGCCGCGTCGATCGCATACCGCAGGTCGTGGCCGGGCCGGTCGGTGACGAAGGTGATCTGCTCGCGGTAGGAACGCCCGTCGGAGCGCGGCCGCAGTTCATCGAGCAGCGTGCAGATGGTCTCGACCACCTCGATGTTCTTCTTTTCGTTGTGCCCGCCGATGTTGTAGGTCTCGCCCGGCACTCCGGTCGTGGCGACCAGATAGAGGGCGCGGGCGTGATCCTCCACATAGAGCCAGTCGCGGATCTGCGCCCCGGTGCCGTAGACCGGCAGCGGCTTGCCGTCGAGCGCGTTGAGGATGACCAGCGGAATCAGTTTCTCCGGGAAATGGTAGGGCCCGTAGTTGTTCGAGCAGTTGGTCACGATCGTCGGCAACCCGAAGGTGCGCTTCCACGCCCGGACCAGGTGGTCGCTGGCCGCCTTGCTCGCCGAATAGGGCGAAGAGGGCGCGTACGGCGTGGTCTCCCGGAAGAAATCCCCCGGCCCCTCCAGATCGCCGTACACCTCGTCGGTCGAAATGTGGTGGAACCGGAACCGGCTTTTCGCCGCGTCGTCGAGCGTCTGAAAATAGTTCCGCGCCGCTTCCAGCATCGTCGCAGTGCCGACCACGTTGGTCTGGATGAACTGCATCGGACCGTCAATCGAGCGGTCCACGTGGGACTCCGCCGCAAGATGCATGACAATATCCGGCCGGAAGTCGGCGAAGACCCGGTCGAGCCCCGCCCGGTCGCAGATATCGAGCTGTTCAAACCGCAGCCGCGGGGAGTCGGCGACCTCCGCCAGCGACTCCAGATTGCCGGCATACGTCAGCTTGTCGATCACGCACACGGCGTCTCCGGTGTTCCGGATGATGTGCCGGACCACCGCCGAACCGATAAAACCGGCGCCGCCGGTTACAATGATTCTTTTCCCTTGCAAAATCGTCACCCTTTCCAGGAGACCGCCTCCCGTTTTCGTTTTCTTATTCTAAAATAGCATTCTACCGGAGAAATTGCCAGTCGATCCCCCTCTCCGAAAAGAGATTCGATGAATTTCTCGAAAACTCCGCAGAGAAGATTGTAAAAACTCCGCCGCGCCTGTATGTTAAGCCCGTACAGCATACGGGAGAATATCACACCATGAAAAAAGCCTTGATTACCGGAATCACCGGCCAGGACGGCTCCTATTTGAGCGAGCTTCTTCTGGAGAAGGGATATGAAGTGCACGGCATCATCCGCCGGGCGAGCTCCTTCAACACCGGCCGCATCGACCATCTTTACCGGGACTGCCACGAAAAGGACGTCCGGCTTCTTCTGCATTACGGCGATCTGACCGATTCGAGCAACCTCAACCGGCTGATTGAAAAAATCGCGCCGGATGAAATCTACAACCTCGGCGCCCAGTCACACGTCAAGGTCTCCTTCGAAGTGCCGGAGTACACCGCCGAATGCGACGCGCTCGGCGTACTGCGGCTGCTCGACGCCATCCGGGAGACCGGCATTACCACCCGTTTCTATCAGGCGTCGACCTCGGAACTCTTCGGGAAGGTACAGGAAATTCCCCAGAGCGAGACCACCCCGTTCTATCCGCGGTCGCCTTACGCCGCCGCCAAATTGTACGGCTTCTGGATCACCCGGAACTACCGGGAGTCCTACGGGCTGCACGCCAGCAACGGCATCCTCTTCAACCACGAGTCTCCGCGGCGGGGAGAGACCTTCGTCACCCGCAAGATCACGATGGCGGTGGCCCGGATTCACCGCGGACTCCAGGAGTGCCTCTACATGGGCAACATCGATGCGAAGAGGGACTGGGGATATGCCCCGGATTTCGTCCGGATGATGTGGATGATGCTCCAGCAGGAGAGGCCGGACGACTACGTCATCGCAACCGGAGAGATGCACACGGTCCGGGAATTCATCGAAAAATCCTTCGCCCATGTCGGACGCCGCCTGGAATGGCGGGGCGCAGGAGTCGAGGAGACCGGGATCGACACCACCACCGGGAAGACCGTGGTGCGGATCGACCCGCGCTACTTCCGGCCGGCGGAGGTGGAGCAGCTGCTCGGCAACCCGGCAAAGGCAAAGCGGCAGCTGGGCTGGGAACCGGAGGTGAAATTTGAAGAACTGGTCCGGCTCATGACCGAAGGCGACCTTCGCCTGCTCGACCATCCCGGCTACGAAAAAGGATTTTAGAAAATGATTCCACGCGACGCAAAAATCTTCATCGCCGGGCACCGCGGCATGGTGGGCAGCGCAATTACCCGGAAATTCGAACGCGAAGGCTACACCCGCCTGCTCAAACGGACCCACCGGGAGCTGGACCTGCGCAACCAGCAGGCAGTGAAGGAGTTCTTCGACCTCGAACGCCCGGAATACGTGGTGCTCGCCTCCGCCAAAGTCGGCGGAATCATGGCCAACAAAACCCATCCGGCGGAATTTCTGGTCGAAAACCTCGAAATTCAGAATAACGTGATCATGCAGGCGTTTCGAACCGGCGTCAAAAAATTCTGCTTCCTCGGGTCGAGCTGCATCTATCCGTGCAAAGCGCCGCAGCCGATCAAGGAGGAGTATCTGCTGACCGGACCGCTGGAACCGACCAACGAAGGGTATGCGCTGGCGAAGATCGCCGGGTACAAACTCTGCCTCTACCTTTCGAAGGAGTACGGATTTCCCACAGTGAGCCTGATGCCGTGCAACCTCTACGGAACCAATGACAATTATGATCCGGAAAACAGCCATGTCTTCCCGGCGTTCATCCGCCGCTTCACCGAGGCGGCGGCAAAGCAGCTGCCGGAGGTGACGCTCTGGGGCACCGGCGCGCCGCTGCGGGAGTTCCTCCATGTCGACGACGTGGCCGACGCGGTCTACTACTTCCTGCAGAACCGCAACGAGCCGGAGGTGATCAACATCGGCTACGGCTCCGACCTCTCCATCCGCGAACTGGCGGAGAAGATCGCCGCTGCCGCCGGCTTCACCGGCCGGCTCCGCTGGGACTCCTCGCGGCCGGACGGAATGTACCGCAAGCTGATGGACTCCACCCGGGCTCGATCCCTCGGCTGGAGCCCGAAGATCTCGCTGGACGAGGGAATCGCCCGAACCGTACGCGAATATCTCGCCGGCGACGGACGCCGGAACGGCTGAGGTTCCACCGAAATCCGGGCCCGTTTTTTCCGCCCTGTTCCACGGAAAAAACGGGCTTTTTTCTGCCGAAAAGCTGTAACATCTTCATGGAAAAACGCTAGGAAAATCACGATGGAAAAATTCATAAAAAACACAAGATATTGTGTGTTTCCCGTTTGCAATATCAATATTCAGTGGTATTGTAGATAATGTGCGATCTCATTCCACGACGGTGTCGGAATGGGAATTTCATTTTGTAGAGGCGGGAACATTCAACAGAGGCAGAACGGGGAAGATGCAAGAGATCAAGTCATCCATCGAAAAAATGAAAAAGCGCGACGGCCGGATTGTGGAATTTGATCCGGAGCGGATCGTCATCGCGATCGGAAAGGCACTGAAAGCCGCCGGCACCGCCAATGAGAAAGTCGCGCGCAACGTCGCCCGGCACGTGGTGGATGAACTGGTCGCCAAAGGGTATGACGCCCCGGATATGATTCCCGACGTCGATCTCATCCAGGACCTGGTCGAACACGCGCTGATCACCCGCGGCCTGCCGCAGGCGGCGAAGCTCTACATCCTCTACCGCGCCAGCCACGACAAACTCCGCGAGGGGCGCAAGCTGATGATGGATGTGCAGGATCTCGTGTCGAGCTATCTCGGGCAGGAGGACTGGCGGGTCAACGAGAACTCCAACTCCGGCTACTCCTACGCGAGTCTGCTCAACCACGTCTCCGGCGCAGTGATCGCCAACTACACGCTGGCGAACATCTACCCGAAGGAGATCGCCGAAGCGCACCAGAGCGGCGACTTCCACCTGCACGACCTGTCGTGCGGCATCGTCGGCTACTGCGCCGGCTGGAGCCTCCGCGACCTGCTCGAACGCGGGTTCCAGGGGCGCGGCGGACGCGCTTCGGCGGCGCCGGCGAAGCACTTCGACACGGCGACCGGGCAGATCGTGAACTTCCTCTCCACGCTGCAGACGGAGTGGGCGGGGGCGCAGGCGTTCAGCTCCTTCGATACCTTGCTGGCTCCCTTCGTGCGCCATGACAAGCTGACCTATCAGCAGCTCAAGCAGAACATTCAGCAGTTCGTCTTCGGGTTGAACATCGCCAGCCGCTGGGGGCAGACCCCCTTCACCAACCTCACCTTTGACTGGGTGGTGCCGGAGGATCTCCGCGACACCCCGGTGATCATCGGCGGGAAGCCGCAGGACGAGGTCTACGGCGACTTCCAGAAAGAGATGGATCTCATCAACCGCGCCTTCCTCGAAGTGATGGCCGAAGGGGACCGCGACGGGCGGATCTTCACCTTCCCGCTCCCGACCTACAACGTGACGAAGGATTTCAACTGGACAAGTGAAAATGCGAAGCTGCTCTTCACCGTCACCGGCAAGTACGGGCTGCCCTACTTCCAGAACTTCATCAACAGCGATCTGAAGCCGGGCGATGTGCGCAGCATGTGCTGCCGCCTGCAGATGGATATGCGCGAACTGCGCAACAAGACCGGCGGGCTGTTCGGCGCCGGCGAGCAGACCGGTTCGATCGGCGTGGTGACGATCAACATGCCGCGGCTCGGCTACATTTCCAAGGATGAAAAGGAGTTCTTCGCACGGCTCGACCACCTGATGACGCTGGCGATGGAGTCGCTGGAGATCAAGCGCAAGGTGGTGCAGAAGCACCTCGAAGGGGATCTGCTGCCCTACACCAAGACCTATCTGCCGAACCTCGAGCACCACTTCAGCACCATCGGGCTGGTGGGGATGAACGAGTGCTGCCTGAACTTCCTCGGCTGCTCGATCTGCGACCGGGAGGGGGCGGAGTTCTCGCGCAAAGTGCTGCTCCACATGGCGGAGAAGATCAAGGACTTCCAGGAGGCCACCGGGCACATCTACAACCTCGAGGCGACGCCGGCGGAAGGGACCAGTTTCCGGCTGGCCCGGCTGGACCGCAAGCGGTTCCCGGAGATCATCTGCGCGGGCAGCGAGAACCCGTACTACACGAATTCGACGCAGCTGCCGGTGGGGTACACCAGCGACCTCTTCGAAGCGCTCGATCTGCAGGCGCCGCTCCAGCAGATCTACACCGGCGGGACGGTCTTCCACGCCTTCATCGGCGAGCGGATCGACGACCCCGATCTGGTGGCGTCGCTGGTCAAGCGGATTGCGACCAACTACCGGATTCCGTATTTCACGCTGACGCCGTCGTTCAGCATCTGTCCGGTCCACGGCTACATTCCGGGCGAACATTTCGAGTGCCCGCTGGAGGCGGAGCATAAGGAAGCGGTCAGCGAGTAAGCAGGGAAGCGAGGGGCGGGCGCGGAAGCATTCGCGCCTGCCGGAGAACATTCACGATACAGGAAACGACAAAGGAGAACGGATCATGGCGAAGTGTGGAGAAAAAACCGAAGTGTACAGCCGCGTCTGCGGATATTTCCGCCCGGTTTCCAACTGGAACAA
>NZ_DBEXAY010000311.1:0-4429 GCF_048170485.1 Victivallis sp.
CGGCAACGGCTGGTATCTGACCGGCTGGTGCCCGCAGTTTGAGAGCGGCGCGGTGCTTGTGCCGCGCAGGGGCACGCCGCTCCTGCTGGGCGGTCCCGAGAGCGAACCGTTCGCGAAACAGGACAGCGCAATCACCGAAACGCGTAACTTTCCGGTTGTCATGTGTGGGAATAAATGGTTCTGTTTTTCTGTAAAAAACAGGTGACACTTTCTCCATGTTAATAAATTGACAGTCAATATGATGCAACATTGCATTATATTCTGTCAATATAAGAGTAAGATAGCATGGAAAACTCTGATTGCAAATTAGAATTTCTGAATCATAAATCAAATTGACCGACGCTGGAGGATCGGCTTTCAAGGAAAGGCGATCCGGAAGCGCCGGAACCGTCCGAAGGACGGAGTGAACGCGGGAATCATCCTTCGATTAATGCAATTCCTTGCCGTCACGAAAAAGCCTGATGTATTCTTTGCTTTCCAGATAACGCTGTATTGCGATTCTCCAGGCATGCGCGCCCGCGTCTTTCCTCAGTCGTTTTTTCCGGGGAAATGTCTCCAGAATCCATTCCGCCAAACGCTTGATTTCCAGATAAACACTTTCCCGTTCCCGCCTGGTGAAGTGCGGGAACTCCTCTTTCCAGCGTTCCCATGCGCTCTTTCCCGCCAGAACAGCGCGCCTGCGCCGATTGGCTCGTTCGACAGATAAATGTACTGCTACGGCGAATGAATCCAGTTCCTCCCGGTCTTTCAGGATCGCACGCAAATAACGTTTGATTTCCCCCTGGCTTCGCTCCATTACCCCGTTGAACTGCGGAAATCCCGGCGGACTGTTGAAGGGAATCACAGCGAACATTTTTAAAATCGAAAGTACTTCGCTGGAATTCAAATTCGATCCATTGTCCCGCTTCAGGAAGAGTGGAGCTCCGTGTTTATGCATCAGATAGTTGAGATGTTCCGCCACCTCCTCTCCGGTAAATGCTCCGGGCTTGATGACCGGCTCAAGTTTCATTCTGCTGCCGAGGTCGATCACCTGAAGCACGTGAAAGCGCACACCGCGATGCACCTGTTCAAAAATGTCCATGCTCCAGATCAGATGCGCTTCGCAGTATTCAACCGAGAGCATGGACTTTCTTTCGCCACGCATGAGTCTGATTCGCAATTCATTGGCCAGTTCCTGAAAGCGTCTTCCGGAATATTCCGGATGCTGTGCTTGAAGTGCGGAAACCGCGCGCAGCCGATGACGATTTCCATGCAGCTGTTGTTGTTTCAGAAGCTGTAAAATGACATCGTCTTCCATCGTGACGGTCCGTGGCTTTCCCCGTGGTCCCCAGAGAGGCTGCCCCAGAGCCACCCGGTGTTCATAGCGGAAAAAGGTCGAAACACTCAGCTGTCCGGCCAGAATGAAACGCTTCAGAGGAATGGTTCGATTTCTTCTTTTTTCATGGCTGATCGCCTGAATGACGGGCAGCTCATCCCTTTCTTTTTTTTTCGCGTTCCGCCAATTGGGAATTTCGGATGGCGATGATGCGGCCTTGGAGCTCGGAGATGGCTTTCATCTCATACAACTCGTTCTCCAGACGCTTCTTTTCCGCTTCCAGCTGCCGGATTCTCCGCGTCTCGTCGGAGAGTTTCGGGCGACCGGGATCACCGGGTGTCAGAGCCTCAGCCGCGGCTTTCACAAACGCATCCATATACTCGTAGAACGTTTTGCGGGAGACGCCGAGACGTTCCGCCGCTTCGGTGACGGAAATGGTTCCGGCCTGAACTTCGCAAATCGTCACAAGCCTTTGTTTCATCGCTTGATAGCCATTGTCTTGCATCCGGTTCATCATGATTCCTCCTCCCGGATCCGGCGTATCGGGGAGACGCCGGACCCGGTTTGTCATTCACTTAAATGCTTATTGAGAAATCTCCGCTGAAGGGAGCGATTGTCCACGACTCTCGTTTTTGGGCGGTCGACCCCGACGGCAGGGACGTTGCGTCTGGTCCAGAAGTTTCTCCAGATGTGCCTCCGGCAGATTCTCCTCCTTCTTCTTCACTTGCCTCTTCCCGTTCTGCAACATCTTGCGATCCAGCAGTTTCTCGAGATGACTCGAGAGTGAGTTCTCTTTCATCTCCAACGCCTTGCGCCCCCTCGGACGTGCCTCCAGAGCTTTCAGCATTCCCTCCAGTGCCAGCAACTCCCAGCGTTCCACCTGCGGGGGCCGCACCGAATACCGGCGACAAACCGCGCTCACACTGGTCTTCTCCGTCCAGACTGAGAGGACTGCTTTGCATTTCTCCTGCGCCGTCAACGGCGGCGTCTGCGGTTCGGTCATTGTTGATTTCTCCGGATTTTCCACTACTGTCGGATGGTTCTTCTCCATTTTCAATATTCTCCATGATTGGTTGTTTGTCAAGCTGTTGCGTGATATTTTCATCGGAAATGACCAGAGAGGGTGTTCCTCCGGTCGGCTGTTCGACGCCGTCGATCTGCATGGAGATCCGTCCCTTTTTCTCCAGAATCGACACACAGGAATCCCCGACACGCCCGACCATCATAAATGGTTTGCGGACATGGCCTCTCAAGGCAAGTTCGAGAGTATTGTCTGCAATTTTCTCGGCGAGCTGCCGTTTCACCGTAGTCTCGATTTCAAAAAAACGATCCGCCGGAGTCAGACCGCCAATTCCCTGATGCGGACGCTGAAAATTGTAGTGCCGGACATAGAGCGCCAGCTGCTCCCGAAGCTCATCAAAACTGCTGATCTTCGCCTTGTCGAAAAACTCCTGCCGCAGCGTCCGCCAGAACCGTTCCATTTTTCCATTGGTCTGCGGATGGTGGGCGCGGCAGACCGTGTGTTTGATCTGGTGGTTGCGAAGATAGGTCCCGAACTGGTTGTTCCCGGTCCAGCTGACGAACTGACGGCCGCCGTCGGTCAGGATTTCTTTCGGAAACGTGTAGTCGCCGCACGCCTTTTTCAACAGGTCGATGGTGTTTCCAACCGTCTGGCGATGAAACAGATCCAGGGAGACCACATAACGCGAATAATCATCCAGATAGCCGATGACAAAGACTTTTTCGTGGTTCGGCATGATGAAATACATCACGTCGGTGTGCCACAATTCATTGGGCGAGCGCCGTTCGAAGAACCGCATCGGAGCGGGGGGACGCCTGGCACGGGATCCTGTCGACGTTGACGATGATGAATGAGCCTCCAAAACGGATCGAACTTCATGAGTTTTGATCGGCAGACCGAGAAAGCGGCGGAAGATCTGGGTGATCCGTTTCACTCCATGATCCGGATGTGCGGCTTTGTGTTCGAGAATTTGCGTTCGGACAAACTCCCGGGCCGGATCCGATTTTTCCGCTTCCGCAGCACTTCTCTCCGGCGGAGACGTGAAAGCTCCAGAACCTTTTTCCCGGTATTCACGGATCCATTTGCCGAGGGAACTTTTCCCGATTCCGAGTTCCCTCGCAATGTCTTTGACCTGATAACCTTCCTCAAGATAGAGTTTCACTGCCTTGAGCTTGTCGGCCGCCGAATAACGGGTTCCATTCCGATTCGGCACAGCTTCCGGTGCAGCTTTCATTTTACACCTTCCTCCTTGTTCAGAGAAAAGTGTTACCCGTTTTTACAAACTCTTCAAACCATTTTTTCGCAGCTTAGCACAATTTCCACCGGACCGGCTATCCGTTCCGCCGCGAATGGAGTGCGCATTCCTCGCTTCCGGCGCTGAACCGTCTGCTTGAGACGGCATACCGGACTCTGGAAGCGTGTTCCCATGAGACGTTCATGGACTGTCCCTATTACGAGCAGTTGATGTATATCGGGGATGCGCGTCTGGAGGCGCTTTCGGTTTATGTGACTTCGACGGATGCAAGGCTTGCCGGAAAAGCCCTGCGGATGCTGGCGCGTTCCCAGCAGGCGGACGGTCTGATTTTCTCTCGCTATCCCGCGCGTGTGGATCAGGTGATCCCGTCTTTTGCAATGATCTGGATTTCCATGCTGCATGATTATGCGCTCTGGCAGGATGACCCCGGCACCGTATACGAGCTTCTGCCGTGTGCGCGGCGCATTGCGGATTATCTGGAACTGCACCTGAAAGACAATCTGCTTTATTTCCCCGGATGGAATTTCATCGACTGGGTGGATTCCTGGCCGCACGGGGAACCCGCCGGATGTGAAAATGACGGAACCAATTCGATTTTGAATCTGTTTGCCGTAATTGCCCTGCGCCAGCTTGCCGGACTGGAAAAATATGCCGGAACGGAGGAGCACGGCAGGAGGTCTGCCATGCTTGCGGATCGCATTCTGGAATCCGTCCGGCGGCACTACTGGGATGAGGCGCGCGGGTTGTATGCAAATGATTTCGCACGGAAATATTATTCGGAACATGCCCAGTCGCTTGCTCTGATCATAGAACCCGACAGCAGGCTGGCGGAGACATT
>NZ_DBEXAY010000312.1:0-7877 GCF_048170485.1 Victivallis sp.
CACCACGACAACTCATGCCGGAAGAAATTGAATTTGAAATCGTGCCGCCGGTCGTCAAAGACGGCAGTTCGTTTGAACAGATCACGCACCGCAGTTCGCACCGCCTCTTCTTCTTCCCGACGCTGGAGAACACCGGCGAACTGCTCTACTGCAGTTGTCTTTTTGAAGTGCACTGGCTGCGGATGGCCGACTACCGGCGGAAGAATCTGAATACGCTGGGAGTGGAATATGTGAAAGAGGGATCGCTCCTCGCCGTGCAGAATGGCAGGGAATACCGGGTGGGCACGGGAGAAATTTTTCTGATGCGACCGGGGTGTGAAAGCGAGATCCATACGGGTCCGGAAGGGCACTGCCGGAAAAATTCCCTGGCATTACACGGCCCTCTGCTGCCGGCGGTTCTCCACGCCAGCGGCCTGGATCAGGTCGATAAAATCAGCGAAATCGACCATGCCGGGTTCGAAGCGCTGCTCGAACGATTCCGGGTGCTCTCCACCGAACCGGACCGGATGATCCGACGCAAAAACGGGGCATTGAGTTACGAACTGCTCCGTTTTCTGCAGTTCCCACAACCGGAACATGCAACACCGGAACGGTTCGAAAAAATTGCGCAGTCGCTCGCGGAAAACCCGGGGCAGAGCGGAGATCTGAATACGCTCGCTCGCCGGGCGGGGTGTTCCCCCAACCATCTGATCCGGGAATTCACCCGCTGTTTCGGCACCACACCGGGCCGTTATCTCCACGGCAAGCGCATGCAACGCGCCGCCGAACTTCTCCTCGAACACCCGGAATTATCCGTCAAGGAGATTTCCAGTGCGGTCGGTTATTCGGATGCGTTGAACTTTTCGACCGCCTTCCGGAAATATTTCGGCAATTCGCCGCTCCAGTACCGGAAGAGTCATTCGTGACAACAGGAAAGAGCGTTCCGACCGGGAGGAAGACGGGAGGAAAGACCGATTCGCTTTCCGCTCCGGGGCCTCGACGTTCTTCACCGCAGCCCGTCCATGGCGGAGCGGAGAGGATTCCCATCCCCGGGAGGAACCGGGCGGTTGCATCGAATGGCCCCCCCTCCAGCGGCATCCCTCCGGTGGAGCCCAGGCAAATGCACAGAGTCACCAACCATCCGCCCCGGGGGTTCCCCGGTCGACGGGGACGAAACAAAGCGTGAAGATTTCCCGATTGCGGCCTGTAAAAAACGCAGTTTTGGAGTTATTTTATAAGAATGGAAAAACATAAATACATTAACTTCGGGAAGAGAGAGATTTTGGAGCTCGATCAGAAAAAATTTCACTCGCTGCTGAAATCCACCGGCAGCGCGGCACGCACCGTGCTCGCCGCCGTGTTCGGCAGCAGAAGACCAGCCGACCGGGTGCTCAGCACCTGGTTCCGGGATAATCGCCGCTGCGGCTCCCGCGACCGCCGCTTCATCAGCGAAAGCATCTACGCTCTGCTGCGCAACTGGGGGCTACTCCGCCGCTTCCTGCCGGCAGAACGGCTCGCGGAAATAGAATCCGGTACAATCCGGCTCGGCCGCGCGGAACTCGACGCCCTGCTCTTCGGCGCCCTCTACCTTGATGCGCACGATCTGCCGACCGCCAGACTTCTGGCCCGGGAGCTGAACCTGCGGTGGCCGCAGCCGCTCCCCGCTGCCGAACCGTTGATCGGGCGGGCCGCCGCTCTGGCGAAACTCTTCGGCGTTCCCGTGGAGTTTCACCTCTCCGATCTGGTGCCGGAATGGGTGGCCGGCGCCCTCCCCGCGGATTTTCCGTTCGACCGGTTTCTCGCCGATCTTCGCCGCCGGCCCCCGATGTGGCTGCGAGCGCAGTGCGACGACCCCGCCAGACTTGCGGAAGAGCTGACGGCGGCCGGGCTCACGGTCCACCGTCACGAACGGCTCCCCGCCGCGCTCCGCGTGAACGATCCCCGGGTGAATCTCCACACACTTGAGAGTTTCCGCCGCGGCGACTTTGAAGTGCAGGATCTCGCCAGTCAATGCATCGGTCTGGCCGCCGCTCCCCGGCCGGGGGAACAGTGGCTCGACGCCTGCGCCGGAGCCGGCGGAAAAAGCCTCCAGCTCGCCGATCTTATGAAACGGCGCGGCACCGTGGTCGCCTGTGACGTGCGCAGTTACAAACTCGATGATCTGCGGCTCCGCGCCCGCCGGGCCGGATTCCCCAACATCGTCACGCGGGAGTGGGATGGCAAACCGTTCCACGGCAAACAGGCGGGCCGGTTCAACGGAGTGCTGGTGGACGCCCCGTGCAGCTGTTCCGGCGTCTGGCGGCGCAATCCCGACGGCCGCTGGACCCTCCACCCGGAGGAGCTGACGAAGACGGCGGAACTTCAACAGACCATCCTGGCGGCGGCGGCTCCGGCCGTCCGTCCGGGGGGCGTGCTGGTCTATGCGACCTGCTCCCTCTTTCCGGTGGAGAACGGCATGGTGGTGGAAAAGTTTCTCGCGGAACATCCGGAGTTTACTCTGGAGCCGTTCGCCAATCCGCTCACCGGGGAACCCACCTCCGGACAGCTCCAAATCCGCAGTTTCGACGGCGACTGCGATTCGATGTTCGTTGCACGGATGCGGCGGAAGGAGGAGAAGTGAAGCGATTTCACATCGTTCTGGTCGCGCCGGAAATTCCGCAGAACACCGGCACCATCGGCCGCCTCTGCGTCTCGACCGATACGTCGCTGCACCTGATCAAACCGCTCGGATTTTCGCTGGAGGACAAGTTTCTCCGCCGGGCCGGGCTGGACTACTGGGAGCATCTCGCCCCGTCGGTCTACGAGAACTGGGAGGAGTTTCTCGAACGCAATCCCGGCGCGGAGCTTCACTTTCTCTCCACCCGGGGGGAACGCTCTTACTGGGATGTGCCCTATCGCCCCGGTGATTACCTCGTATTCGGGCGGGAGTCAAGCGGACTGCCGCCGGAATTCTACAACCGTTACCGCGACCGTCTCTACCGGATTCCGATGCCCGGCAAGTATCACCGGAGTCTGAATCTGGCCAACGCCGCGAGCATCGTTCTTTACGAAGCGCTCCGGCAGAACCGCGAAGGAATCCTGCTGTGAATTTTGTCAAACTGCTCCTTTATCTGGTCGCCGGAGTGCTCGCCATCGGGCTGCTCCTGGCCTTCGCCCTGCCGCTTCTGATTCTCTGGATTCTCTGCATGCTGGTCGAAGCATTCTTCGGCGTAAAGCTGATCGACCGCCGGTTCGTCGGCCGTTTTCATCGAAGCGGCCGGCCTCAGCCGCCCCCCTCCCCCGCGCCGGAGCCGGAACCGGATGTTCCGGCCAGCGAGGCGGTCATCGACGTGGTGGCGGTCGATCTCCCCGATGAACCGCCGCAGGCGCCGGAGCGGCTCGAAGGCGGGAAATAACCGTTTCCTCCAGAAAACTCCGGATCGCGCAGGGAATTTTCCGGACAGGACTTGATTTTCCGCCCGGATGCGGTATCTTTTCTCTGAAAGAGAGAGAAACAGGGGGGTATTTTCCATGGCAAAAGAGTTTTCTTCCGGAGTTTCCAACTTCATCGCCGGCGTCCTGGTCGGCATTCTGATCGCCGCGTTCGGGTTCGCCTGGATGGTGCGCTCCGGTCAGGAACTCTCCGGCGGAGTGCGCCCCCGGGTCCTCCGGCTCGGCCACGGACTGCCGGTGGAACATCCGGTCCACAAGGCGATGGAGTTCATGGCCCGGCGGGTCAAGGAGCTCTCCGACGGGAAACTTGAAATCGCCATCTATCCGGCCGGCATGATCGGCTCCGAAGCGGAGTGTCTCAAACAGACGCAGAACGGGCAGCTCGATCTGAGCAAAACCTCCACCGCGGTGCTGGAGTCGAGCGTGCCGGAGATGACCGCCTTCAGCATGCCCTACCTCTTCCGTGACAAAGATCATTTCTGGAAGGTGCTCGACGGTCCGCTCGGGCAGAAGATTGCCGAACTGCCCGGCGGGATGCGCGGTCTCACCTATTTCGACTCCGGAGAGCGCAGTTTCTACACGACAAAGAAGGCGATCCGGAATCCGGATGACCTCAAGGGCATGAAAATCCGCACCCAGCAGAGCCGGTGCGCGATGGACATGGTGAGCGCGCTCGGCGGAGCGCCGACACCGATTCCGTGGGGCGAGCTCTACACCGCCCTCTCCCAGGGGACGGTGGACGGTGCGGAAAACAACCTGCCCAGCTTCGATACCGGCCGGCATCTCGAGGTCTGCAAAAATTTCACGCTGAGCGAACACGCCCGCGTGCCGGACATGCTGGTCATCGGCAACGCCGCATGGGATCAGTTGAACGACCAACAGCGCAAGTGGCTGAAAGAGGCCGCCCATGAAGCAAGTCTCTACCAGAGAAAACTCTGGGAAGAGGCGGAAAAGGAGTCCCGTCGGCGGGCGGAGGAGGCCGGCGTCCGGTTCTATTCCGTCGACAAGGCGGCCTTTGCGAAAAAACTCCGCCCGCTCTACGGCAGACAGCCCCGGGCGGTCAAACAGCTCATCCGGGAAATTCAGGAGGTGAAGTAAGATGCTGCTGAAGTTGAAACAGGGCTCGCTCCGGCTTCTGAATCTGATTCTGATCGCGGCCGTCGCCGTGCTGGTGCTCGATGTGCTGCTCGGCGTCGCTTCCCGCTATCTCTGGGGAGCGCAGGTCAAATGGACCGAAGAACTGGCGACCATTCTGCTCATCTGGGTCAGCTTTCTCGGGGCGGCCGCGGCCTTCGAGGCGCGCGCCCATCTCGGAATTGATTTTCTCACCGCACGGTTCACCCCTTCCGCCCGGCGGAAGGCGGAGCTCATCGCCCATCTGTGCACCATCGGATTCGTCATCATCGCCTTTCTGCTCGGCGGTTCCATTCTGGTGCGCCAGGCGCTGATCCACCGGAACATTCTCCCCGCGCTGCAGATCTCCGACGTGGTGATGTATCTGCCGCTGCCGGTGAGCGGTGTCTTCATTCTGATCTATGAGCTCGCCAATCTTTCCGCAGACTGGAAACGACGGGAAACCGAACCGGGAGAGGAACATCAACATGACTGAAGTCGCCATCGTTCTGACTGTAGTCTTCTTTGCGCTGCTGCTGTTGAATGTCCCGATTGCAACGGCGATCGGCATCGCTTCGCTCGCCGCGGTGTTCGCCAACGGCGGTTCGATTGCGCCGGAGGTGATCGTCGCCGACCGGATGATCGGCGGCGTCGGCTCGTTCGCTCTGCTGGCGATTCCTTTTTTCGTCCTCTCCGGCATTCTGATGGGGCGCGGCGGCATGGCGCGACGCCTGATCGATTTTGCGGCGGCGCTGGTCGGGCGGTTCCCCGGAGGACTCGCCTACGTCAACACGTTGACCTGCATGCTTTTCGGTTCCATTTCCGGCTCGGCGACTGCGGCGGTTTCCAGCGTCGGTGGCTTCATGATTCCGGAGATGACCCGCATGGGGTACAATCGAGAATTCAGCGTGGCGGTCACCACGACCGCCGCAACCACCGGTCTCATCATTCCTCCGTCGAACATCATGATCGTCTATTCCGTCGCCTGCGGCACGGTCTCGATTGCGGCGATGTTCATCGCCGGCGTGCTGCCGGGAATTCTGCTCGGCCTGTGCATCATGGCGGTCTGCGTCATCCATGCGCTGAGAAGCGGCGCACGCGGCGGCGAAAAATCGTCGTTGCGGACCATTCTGCTCACCTTCCGGCGGGCCTTTCTGAGCCTCTTTCTGATGGTGGTGATCATCGGCGGAATTCTCGGCGGCGTCTTCACTGCAACCGAAGCGGCCGCCGTTGCGGTCGCCTACTCTCTGGTGCTCTCCATGCTGGTTTACCGGGAGGTGAAGTGGCGCGATCTGCCCGATATTCTGCGGCAGACCGGCATCACCACGGCAGTCGTGATGCTGCTGATCGGCGTCAGCTCCGCGATGAGCTGGATCATGACGATATCGAACATTCCCCAGACCATCAGCAGCGGCCTGGTTTCCCTCTCAAACAATCCGGTGGTACTGCTCTGCGTCCTCAACCTGCTGCTGCTGATCGTCGGAACCTTTATGGATATGACGCCGGCGGTCCTGATTTTCACCCCGATTTTCCTCCCGGTCGTGCGGGAACTCGGCATGAGCGACATTCAGTTCGGTGTCATGATCATCGCGAATCTGTGCATCGGTCTGTGCACGCCGCCGGTCGGCTCCTGTCTCTTCATCGGCTGCGGCATCGGGCAGACCACCATCGCCCGGGTGACCCGGCCGATGCTGCCCTTCTTCCTTGCGATGTTGATCGCACTCGCGGCGATCACCTTCCTGCCGTGGCTTTCGCTCTGGCTGCCGGACGCAGCGGGGCTGTTGAAATAGCTGCGCCTCTCCTGTCTTGTGCGGGAATCTTTTCACTTTCCCCTTCGGCGGACTTGAAAACCCGGGGGGAATGCGTTAGGTTAGATCAATTTCCAAAAACAGAATACAGGGAGTTCCGAACCGTCTCATGAACAACGATGCCTTTCTGATTCTCTTCATCGCCTTCATCGCCCTGATGGGCATCGGGCCGCTGCTGCTGCGCCGCTTTCACATTCCCTCGGTGATCTCCCTTCTGATCGTCGGCATGCTGGTCGGGCCGAACTGTCTCGACCTGATTCCGCGGATCTCCGAATCGCTCAGCTTTCTCGGCAGTTCACCGGCGGTGGTGGCCTCGCATTTCGAATCCCTGGTTGACTCCCTCGGCTCTCTCGGTCTGGTGCTGCTGATGGCGCTTGCCGGCATGGAGGCCGATTTCAAACTGATTGCCGCGGCAAAAAAACCGGTGGTGGCACTCAGTGTGCTCACCTTTCTGCTGCCGGCGATTGCCGGATACGCGGTTTACGCCTGGTTCCGGCCGGAAGACTTCCCCGGCAAACTGCTCTACGCCTCGCTTTTCGCCTCCCACTCGGTCGGAATCGTCTTCCCGGTCATCCGGGAGCTCAAACTGACCCGGACCAAATTCGGCGCCGCCGTGCTGATTTCGACGGTGATCACCGACATTGCCAGCATCATTCTGCTTGCCGTAAGCGTCCAGCTCAAGCGGCAGAGCATCGGCATTCCGACCGAGGGGGCCCGGCGCACGCTGTCGATCTTCGATTACGTTGATCCGGCCATGTTCGGAGCGTTTTTCACACCGTTCTTCCTGCTGCTGGTGCTGATCTACCTCTTTGCGGCAATCGTCATTGTGTACTGCGTCGGGCGAAAACTGCTGAAACACTTTCAACCCGGGGAAGACATGCTCATCACCATTCTGCTGCTGGTCATCCTCGCCACGGTGCTGGTCGGAGAATTTCTCGGCATCAATCTGGTGGTTGGCGCCTTCATCGCCGGACTTGCCCTCTCCCGCCTGGTGAAATCCGAACTCGGTCACGGCGGTTCGCTGATCAACCGCTTTGAGAGCATCGGTTACGGCCTGCTGATCCCCTTCCTCTTCGTATCGATCGGCATGGAGACCGACTTTTCCGCATTCGGTGCCCCGGGCAATGTGGAGATCATCCTGCTCACGGTGCTGGGGCTGGTCTGCAGCAAGGTTTTCTCGGGCTGGCTTGCCATGCGCTTCTCCGGCTACGGCAACGGACACGGATTATGCGCCGGTCTGATGACCGTGCCGCAACTCTCCGCAACCCTCGCCGCGGCCGCCATCGGCAAGGATCTCGGCATGCTGGACAACCAGTTCTTCAATGCGATCATCATCCTGTCGATCGTGACCACGTTGCCGGTACCGACCCTGGTCCGCACCATCATCGAACGCGGGAAGCTCAAATTCACCGACGTCAACGACGAAGCGTACCATGTTCCCAACGCCGTCGTTCAGGACGACCTGCTCTGACCGGGGCTCCCTCCGTTTTCTTCGCAGGAAAGAAATCCGGAAAAACTTTTCTGCTGCGGCAGGAGGCCGCCCCC
>NZ_DBEXAY010000313.1:0-3276 GCF_048170485.1 Victivallis sp.
CAAAAATTGCACTTTTGCGGGTGTGATGATATTGTAAGCGGCAGCGGCGCGGAAGTGATATCGGCCGCCCCGTGGAATTCTGGATTTGTCACGCAAGGAGTCTGTTTCATGACGATGACCTACAGCCTGAACCGGTCGCCCCGGCGGCTCTGCGAGGAGATGGAGCCGTTCATCCCGCCGATGGAGCAGGAACGGCTGGTGCGGCGCCCCTTCAACCATTACACGCCGGCGCTGACCGACTGGTGGATCGTCCCCTCGCTCGATCTGCCGTTCTTCAAGTTCGGCAAATATTTCTTCACCTGGGATGTGAAACAGCGCACCTCGCTCCAGTGCGGACTCTGCCTCACCAAGGGGCTCGACCCGATGCTTGCCGCGGTCTACCCCTCCCGCAAGGGGCGCCGGCTGCTGATGGATGAGTCGTGGGCGTGGAACCGGTTCCATGTCGCGGTGGAAAAAGGGGTGTTCGAGGAGAAGCTCCGGCGCTCGGCCCGGGCCATCGGCCACGAGGTGGAGATCGTGTTCGACGGCGGGTACGTGGATGACCCGGGGTTGTTCAATCCGGATGCCGAGACGCGCCGCCGCGACCGTTACACGCTGGTGTATCAGCCGGAGGACGATTCGCTCCGGGTGGCGCGGGCGAAGCGGGATGCGATGTGTCTGAAGTTCCTCAACAAAGTGCACAGCATAAGCGAGTTCCGCGAAGCGATGCGGACCCTGGCCGCCGAACAGTTCCTCTGGTGCGACATCTTCGTGTCGAACTCCTACCTCATTCCGCTGACCGAGGAGTTCCCCGCCGAGGCGGAGGTGCGCAGCGCCCGCGAAATCTACGACGAATGGCTGGGGTTCTGGCGGGAGTTCGTCTGATGCTGGTCGCCGGGCGGTACTTCATTCCGGAGAGCGAATTCGAGTGGCAGTTCGTCCGCTCCCCCGGTCCGGGAGGGCAGAACGTCAACAAGGTGTCCACCACGGCCCGGCTGCTCTTCCGCCTGGCGGAAACCTTCCGCTTTCCGCCGGAGGTGCGGGAGAAACTCTGCGGCAAACTCCGTCCCCGGCTGTCGGAGGAGGGGGTGTTGGCCGTGACCGTCCGCGACACCCGCAGTCAGCTCCGGAACCGGGAGGAGGCGCTCCGCCGGATGCAGGCGATTCTGGAGGAGGCGCTCCGCGAACCGAAGCGCCGCCGTCCGACCCGCCCGACCGCGGCGTCGGTGCGGCGCAGGCTCGAGAGCAAGGCACTCCACAGCCTGCGCAAACAGGAGCGTTCGCAGAAGCGGTTCCCGGAGGAGTGATGCCCCCAGTTCAGGCGAGTGCGGCGAGACGGCCGGAGCTGAACGCCCACTGCAGATTGTAACCGCCGCAGGGTGCGCCGACGTCAAGCATCTCTCCGGCGAAGCGAAGTCCCGGGAGCAGGCGGCTCTCCATCGTGCGCGGATTGACCTCGTCGAGCGCCACGCCGCCACAGGTGGCCATCGCCTTTTCCCAGCCGTCGTTGCCGGTCACGACGAGCGGCATGGCGTCGAGCAGTCCGGCGAGGCGGTTCCGTTCGGCGGCGGTGAGTTCCGCGAGGCGGCGGGCGGTGCAGCCGGCAAGTCCGGCGAGTGTTTCCGCGAGGCGGCGGCGGAAGAACTCCGCAAGAACCGCTTCCACCGGTTTTCTGCCGTCGCTCTGCCGCCGCCGCTCCAGTTCGGCGCGCCAGAACTCCGCGGCGTATTTCGCCTCAAAGCGGAGCGTGAGAACCGCTTCCGGCCCGGTGAGCAGCCGGCGGTTGATTTCCCCGGCAAGATCGAGCACCGCGGGGCCGGAGACGCCGGTTTTCGTAAACAGCAGCACCCCTTCGCGGAAACGGCCGCGGCCGAATCCGGCCCGGGCGCGTTCGACGGTGATTCCGGCGAGGCGGGTCGGCCACTCCTCTTTCGTCCGCAGACCGACCAGCGCCGGGACCGGGGTCAGAATGGTGTGTCCGGCGGAGGCGGCAAGCCGGTAGCCGAGGCCGCGGGCGCCGAGCGCGGGGTATCCGTTGCCGCCGCCGGCGAGGAGGAGTTTTTCGGCATGGAACTCCCGTTTCCCCGCCCGGCAGCCGGAAATTTTCCCGTCGGAAATCAGCAGTTCCTCCACGGCGGTGTTGCAGAAGATCTGCACGTTGTATTGCGCCGCCTCGCGCAGCAGGGCGTCGAGCACGTCGCCCGCTCTCTGCGAATCCGGGAAGCAGTGAAAGCCGTCCACCGGCGAGGTCGGCACGCCGCGGCGGCGGAACCAGAGCCGCAGCTCCTCCGGCGGGAAGGCGCGCAGCGCCGGGAGAATCCGGCGGGCGCCGGCGGTGAAACGGGCCGCCATCTCCTCCGGCTCCAGAAGGTTGGTGAGATTGCACTTGCCGGAACCGGACGCGAGCAGTTTCCGCCCGGCGGAAGGGAGAAATTCGGCGACGCCGACCCGCTTCCCCGCGGCGGCGGCGGAGACGGCGGCCATCAAACCGGCCGGACCGGCTCCGACAATAAAGAGATCAAATGTGTTGTTCATGGACAGAAAATGGAATTTTTCACACAGGGCCGGGGCGTTTTCCGGATTGTCCTCCGGATCGGAACCACGTTCCCTCCGATGCCGTGACCCCGGCCGCCAGGGCGGCGGGTCTTCTTCAGGCCGTTTCGTCACACCTGTTGCAGAAGCTCCTCTCTTCCGGGAAACAGGGAGAACGGCAGGGCAATACCAGACTCTTCCGTGGCGCCGGGATGTCCGGAAACAAATTCAATCTGTGCCGGAAAACACGGCGGCCGGAAGTCAGCCCGGACCGGCCCGTTGCACAATCGAATGCCGAATTGACACGTGAAGGAAAAGGCCGCTCCTCTTCGTCTCCTCCTTCCGACTGGTCAAGGCGTATGAAATCAGCGGAAAAGTGTCTCGCCCCCGATTCTGAGGCGGCAGAAAAACTCCGGCGGAAGAATTCCTCTTCTCCGTTGTAACATGATGCTGCCGGGTCGGACAGGGACAGCTTTGAAAAAATCTTTCCGAAGGGATGTTTCCCGGAACTCCGGCCCTGCGGTGCGGGCAGCGGCCGGCGATGCACTTCTCCCCCGGTCGGCAAAGCGGCAGCGGGGTTGACAGGGAGTGCGGCACGGAGGCCACCGACGCCGAATCCAGCGGAAGCAGCAGGATACAGCAGAACAGCAGTTCCCCAAAGAGTATGTCCGGTCTTCTGCTCACGGTGTCGTTTCCCCCGTATCCGGCCCGGATGGAACATTTCCCCGTTCTCCGGATCTATAAGGAAAATACTACCCTTTTTTA
>NZ_DBEXAY010000314.1:0-5885 GCF_048170485.1 Victivallis sp.
TGCTGAAAAAAATTACGGGAAGCTGCACCCATATGCACCTTCTGTCAAGAAAAACCGCGATCCGGACATCTGCCGAACCATTCGGATTTCAAAATTTCTGCGGGGATAAGGGAAAACAATTCCGGTCCGGCCTTTCTGTCAAGCCAAATTCCCGAGGATCTTCCAATGCATGTTCTCCGTCGCTGCCCCGTTTGTGAATGCAGTCAAGCCGCTCTGCTGCACACAATCCACTATCCGGCAGAGGAGAATCGTATCCTGCCGACCGAATATCGCATTGTCTCCTGCTCCAGTTGCGGAATGGTCTTCGATGATTTTGACGCGGACGCCTCCACCTTTGCCCGCTATTATCATTCCGCAGAAAAATATGCGTTGAAAAACATCGCCGGCTCCGGCGGAGAGAGCGAAGAAGACAAAAAGCGGTTTCAGAAAATTGCAGACCGCATTGTGCCGTTCATCAAAGACAAAAATTCGCACATTGCCGACATCGGGTCCGGCCGGGGAGAACTGCTGCATGAATTGAATCAGCGCGGCTACCGGAATCTCTCCGCCGTCGACAGCTCAAAAAAATGCATTGCCGCGATGAAAAACAATACGAACTGGAAGACGGTTCACTGCGCCCTCGAGGAATTGGAAGGGAAACTTCTCTGCGATTTCATCATTTGTTCGCAACTGTTTGAACATCTATTTTCCCCAGCTGCCGCACTGCAGATATTATCAAAAACTCTGACGCCGTCCGGAATGCTTTTTATCGAAGTCCCCAACGCCAGATGTTATGAAAAATACCTTTACAAACCGTACCATTATTTCGACGGGGAACATATCAATCACTTCTCTGTTGAATATTTAAAAAGAATTTTGCACGCCAACGGATTCAAAGTCCTTCTGTTCGGAGAAACGGAAAATAAACTTCTTTTCGATATTGTATATCCAGATTGCTATGCTCTTGCCAGAAAAACAACAGAGCCGGTGCCGGTCATGGACGCCCCTTCCACCGATTATACCGAAAAAATCATGTTGTATTTAGAAAAATCGGCGAAGTTGTCCTCGCTTCAGCAGACTTTGATCCAATCCCAGAATCCAGCCAGACGCTATTTTCTCTGGGGATTGGGAGCTTATGGCCTGAAACTGCTCAATTCCGGCCTCTTTGATTCGTGGAACATCGCCGGTCTCATCGACATCGACCAATCGAAACAGGGGAAAATCATACGAGGGCACACCGTTTACACTCCGTCCATATTGAAAAAGCCGGAAAATCGCACAGCCTGTGTCTGTATCCTCTCCGCCATTTACGAGGAACAGATTCGCAGGCAGTTGCAGGAAATGGGGTTTTCTGGCGACGTAATCCGAATCTGAACCATCACACCGTGCCGTTGTTGCTCCTTTGGAGCAAGAAATATCTCCTGCACCTCAATCGGCAATTTTGACCACCGACGCACAGCAGCCCGACACCACGAAGTCTGAGAGGCCCGAACCTCACATCGGATGTAACTTGCTCTATCTCTCATATCCACAGAAGTTGCGATGATTTCTCCTCTCCAGAACGCAAAGCCGGCGCCAGAGAATCTCAAGGCGACTCAACCGTTCGCAGCACCGACCATTTTCCACCAGCGACTCAGGTTATAATGTTCATCCGACTCGACATTTCCGTTCCGTCAACCGACAGAAGAGCCCCATAAAACGGCACTGCCCTGGTCCCCCCCCCTCGCCGAACATCGCACTTCCGCCTCAGGGAATTCAATCGGCAATTTCCTACAAATCAAATGGATGCATATTAAGACAGAAACAATAATACTCCAAGCCGTCAGGCAAAATACGCGCGATTCCCCCGCCCCACACGCTCCTGCCGACGACATGGCGCGTTGCTCCAGACTCTCCAACTCTTTCAGCGAAAAAATCACACCTTCCGGGAAGCGGAACAGATCATGTTCCGTTTTCTATATTCCCGGGGCGATACACCCCAGTACTGATGGAACCGCCGGGAGAAATAGAGCGGGTCATGAAATCCGGAAAACGATGCAACCTCTTTGCAGGAATAGGGATAAAGTCGAAGCAGCTTCGCCGCATGTTCCATGCGCAACCTGTTTATATGGCTCATCGGCGAGATTCGAAAGGATTTCCGGTAAGCCGCCGACAGATGCGGCACCGACAGATGGAAACGCGCCGCCAACGTCTCCAGCGAGAGCTCTTCCGTGAAATTGTTGAGTATGTAAAGTCTGATTCGCTGCAGCGGCAACGGGACCGCTTCCGGCTGCCGTTCGCCGGAACGGTGCAGTTCGTAGAGGAACAATTTCACCAGCTGCCGCTGGAGGAACAGGTCCGGTTCACTCCGTGTGAGCTCATCGCGGAGCAATGTCAGGTATTTTGCAAAGATCCGGCCGGCATCCGCGGCAACCGGAACGCCGGTCGGCACGGGAAATTCCGCCAGATACTCCTCGATCTCCGGACCGTCGAAAATGATCCACGAATGGTTCCACGATGCCGAAGGATTGCCGTACCGGTGCACGGTTCGGGGCGGCCAGAGCTGAATCGACTTCTCACACCTCATCTCTTCCGGAGTTCCGGAGTTCAGCACGACCGGGTCGTCAAAGAAGATCAACAGCCACGGCCAGGGATAGGCGGCCTTCTCGCCATGGCAGATCAATGCGGGCGGCATGAGCTCATTCAGGGCCAAACCGCGAATCAGAAAATGCCGCCCCGGGGGATCCCATGGCGTGACATTGTCGTAAAATGAAATCTCCGAATGAATCATCGTTTTATCCATATAATTTATTGGATAATCCATAAGGAAAACATTGGAATTTGTATGTTTTCATTCTATAATATATCGAAGATTCACCAAGATGCAACAGAAAGAGAATTGAAATGGAGCAACACGCTTGCATTCCCTCCGCCCCCGCCAGCGGTTCCGGGCGGCATTGCGCGACATACGGCAATTGGAAGTTTCAACCGTTTGCTCCGCGCGCGGTCCGTCTCGGCGGCGAGATCAGACACCGCATGGATCTCACGGGCGAAAAGATTCTGCACCATCTTGACGTGGAAGAGCTTTTTGTACGTCATTTCCGGCATCGCAGCATGAAGCCGGAGGTTCCCGGCGGATTCGCCGGATACGGCATGTTTCTCGACGCAGTGGTCAAAGCCGCGATCCACGGAATCGGCGGCGACGAGATGCTCCGTTTCAAAACGGAACGGCTGGCCGAATTGATCGACACCCAGTCGGAAGACGGCGCGATCACCATCTTCTCCGGGCCTCCGGGCTACTGGGACAATCACGACCAGGCTTATATGATTCAGGCATTTGTGCTGGATTACCGCCACTATGGCAATGAACGCGCCCTGCAGGCGGCACTCAGGCTCGGCAACTTTCTGATCCATCGGAAAACTTCGGTCAATCTCGGTCTGGAAACGGCATTCCTGATGCTCGCCGAAGCCTCGGGAGACCGCCGATTTTCCGCATACTGCCGCGATGTCTTTCTGCTGGATCAGACGCTCGACGTCTACGACCGCATGACACCGGTCAACGGAGTGGCCCATGTCTACACCTGGATCGCCCGCTGTCTGGCACAGCTTCAATACCGCCAGCTGACCGGAAGCGACACCCCGCAGCTGCGGGCGGGAACCGAAGAGCTTTTCCGCCGGGTGTTCAGCAATTACTCCTCGATCTCCGGCAGTTGCTCCGGCGGGTTCTACTGGGGAGAACTCTGGGACGATACGCAGATCGGTCTGGGCCGGTGGGGCGAGACCTGCGTTTCGGCTTACCTGCTCCGTTGCGCGGCAAAATACCTTGAATTCGAAGCCGATCCACGGCTGGGAGATCTGTACGAACGGATTCTGTACAACGCGTTTTTCGGGGCGCAGTCCGAAGATGGCCTCCGGCAGAGGTATTTCATTCCCTTCAACGAGCCGGGCCAGTGGTATGACCATGAAACCTACTGCTGCCCGAACAACCTGCGCCGGATGATGTTCGAACTGCCCGACGCAGTTTACTTCCGGACGGCCGGGGGGATTGCGGTCAACCTCTACACGGAATCGACGCTCGACACGCCGACGGTGACGCTCCACCAGAAGACCCGCTACCCGGAATCGGAGACGGTGGAGCTGACGATTTCCGCAAAGCAAACCTTTCCTCTGACGCTGCGCATTCCCGGGTGGTGCGAACACGCCACCGTGAATGGGACTCCGGCATCTCCGGGCTGGTTTTCCATGACAATTGCACCGGGCGAAACGGTGGTCCGCCTTTGCCTCCCCATGGAGGTGCGCCAGATTCGCGGAACCATGGCGCAGACCGGGAGGATCGCCCTGATGCGCGGACCGCTCGTCTACGCGGTTGAAATGGAACGCAATCGACTGGATCCCCACGCCATGGATCTTCTGACAGTCGACAACACCCAACCATTTGAACTCACGAAGGATGGGATCGAAACAACCTGCCTCATTCCCAACCAGGATCATCCGGTGAAAAAGGTGCTTTTCACACGTTTTTCCAGCGAAAAACGGACCCGCACCTATTTCCCGGCCACGCTGGCAGGAACCGGAGAGAACGATTCTCTGTTTCAGCCCTCTCTCCCACCGGAACGCGTGAACCGTGGCAAGTAAAGACAATCAGGCGCCGCAACGCGGAAAACAAACGGAAAAAGATCGCATCCAGCAGAAAGAGGAAGAGCTCTCTCTCCGGAATTTTCCGCGGCACGAAGTTTGACGGCCATGCCCGCCACATTCCATGCCGACATCATGCAACTTTCACATTACAATCATCTTGCGTCCAATTCAATGCGCGAGACTCGCACCGGGGATGTAGCGCATGGGGTTGCGCCAGTCGTTGCAGACACAGCTCCGGGAACGGATGGCATGCTGCATCTCCCCCAGCAGTTTGCGCATCATCTGCGTGTGATCGCGCATCATGGAATCCAGTTGCAATGAACTGCCTTCCATGAATTTCACCCGGTCGACGGTCAGAATCCGGTAATCCTTTCCCGGCAGGCACCCCCGGTCGAACATCGTCCCGATCACGCGGGAGGAGAGCAGCCGGGTCGAGGCGAAGTAGAGCTTCCCTGGCGCGAGCTCCTGCTCAAAACCGATCTCCTTCTCTCCAAATGCCTTGCGATATGGCAGCAGAATCTCCTTCTCCACCGTCACCTGAAACTGTCTGCATCCGGCGTGGAAACCGAGATATTTCAACCGGTTCTGCTCCGACTCCTCAAAGCCGAGATAGGTGACCGGCATATGCTGACCGGCAAGCACTTCCGCCGCCAGCATGCAGGACTGGAAATGGTCGATGCCAACCGCGGGGAAAATTCCCGGCAACGGCGAATAGTCCCAGAAAATCAGCGGAATTCTCTGAATTTTCAACTCGATGAATGCCGGAAGCAGCTCCCGTACGAAGTGCGGATAGCAGAAGATCCCCTCAAATCCTTCGTGAATCAATTCCAAAATCAATTCATTCTGTTTCGACGACTCCTCCGGTATGTTGAATATGGTGATGTTCTGCGCGAACTCCGGTGCGAGATTGAAGAGCAGCCCCACATAGAAATCATCGGCGGCACTGCCGGTGCTGCCGGCGCTGTTCTGCTCCCAGCACAACGCGATTCTGCTGAGCTTCTCCGCCGCCGGTTTCCCCTGTCGCACGAAGTAGCCGTTGCCGCGGAAACACTCCAGAAGCCCGCTCTCCACCAGCTGTTGAAGCTTCTTATGGATCTGGCTCTGCGGCACCTGAAACTCCGCCGCCAGCTTTCGTTCACTGGGCAGACGCCTGCCAACAGGATAACTCCCCTGCTCTATTCTTTCCTGCAATATCTCCAGCATGGCATCTCCTCTTGGCAAACACTTATATCCTTTTTTATTATATCATCACTCCTTCACTTGTCAACAACTGATTCATCAATTTATTT
>NZ_DBEXAY010000315.1:0-3475 GCF_048170485.1 Victivallis sp.
CCTCTTTGCAAGCTCAAAATTGTATTTTTTTCCAAAAAAAACGCAGCCGCCGGACCGGCAGCTGCGGGGAAAAATGCGCAATCTCTTGAGCATCCGTTTCTTCACTCGTAACGGAGCGCTTCAATCGGGTCCAGCTGCGACGCCTTCCAGGCCGGGTAAAACCCGAAAATCACTCCGACCGCCGCCGAAACCAGCACCGCGGCGACCACTGCCCCGGGGCTGGACTGAATCGGCCAGTTGAGGTATTTCTCCACCAGAAGCGCGGAACCGTGCCCCAGAAGAATTCCGACAATGCCGCCCACCAGACAGAGCACCATCGATTCGATCAGGAATTGTTGAAGAATATCCTGCGAACGCGCCCCCACCGCCATGCGAAGCCCGATCTCCCGGGTCCGTTCCGTCACGGAAACCAGCATGATGTTCATGATCCCCACCCCGCCGACCACCAGCGAAATCAACGCCACGCCGAGCAGCAGATTGGTCATCACCGTCGAAGTGCTCGACAGCATCTTCATGAATTCCGCCGAGTTGCGGATTCGAAAGTCATTGGGCTGATCCGGCTTGAGCCGGTGACGTTCGCGCAGCAGCGCGGTGACCTCCTCCTCCACATCACCGACCCGGTCCGGAGAAACCGCGGTCAGCAGGATCATATCCACCTGGATGAACTTCGGCACTAGAAGCGTGTCGGTCTCCGCATTCTCCGTCGGTTCCGGGTAAAAGGCGATTCCTTCCGCCGGATAGAGGTCGGAGGGACTGGTGGCCGCCGTGCTGGTCGTATCGGTTGCGGTTCCAGTCTTCAGACCGGTCAACCGCAACCGGACCGTCGTCCACGGGGCGATGATCACATCGTCCTCGTCGGCGCCCATCATGTTTGCGCCCTTGCTCTTGAGCACGCCGATCACCTTGAATGCGGTATCCTTGAGCCGCACCTCGCTGTCGATCGGAGAACGGCCGCCGAACACTTCGCGCACGATCGTCGAACCGACCAGACAGACCCGGGCCCGGGATTCCACCTCACGCTCCGTGAAGTTGCGCCCCTCCCCGATCTCCCAGTTGCGGATAATCAGAAAGTCAGGCGCGCTCCCGACGATCTGCCGGGGAGCGTAGTTGACGTTGCCGGAAATCGCCTGATACCCCTGCGCATTCACCATCGGCACGGCGCGGCCGACGGAGGAACACTCCCGGAGGATCGCTTCACAGTCCTGCGGCGTCAACGTCATCCGGCTCCCGGAACCCTGACTTACGCCGCCGCGCCGGGATGCACCGGGTATGACCAGAATGGTGTTCGCCCCCATCTTCTCAATGGAAGCCTTGATCGAATGGGAGGAGCCGTTGCCGATCTCCATCATCGTGATGACAGCGGCGATGCCGATGACGATGCCGAGCGTCGTGAGCAGCGCCCGGGTGGGATTGCGCATCAATGCCTTGAGTGCGACACTGACGGTACTGCTGAGTTTCATGACTGCACCGCCTTTCCTTCGTAGGTGCCGCGGACAATCTGCCCGTCCTGCACATGAATCGACCGTTTGGCGAAACCGGCAATCTCCACAGAGTGGGTGACCAGAATGACGGTGATGCCTTCGTCGTTGAGTTGACTGAACATCCGCATCACCTCCTCGCTGGTGCGTGAATCCAGATTGCCGGTCGGCTCGTCGGCGAACAGTACCGGCGGGTGGTTGATCAGCGCACGGGCGATCGCCACCCGCTGCTGCTGGCCGCCCGACAGCTGCGAGGGATAGTGATAGATTCGATCGGCAAGGCCGACCCGTTCGAGCATCTCGATCCCCCGTTTCCGGCGCTCCCGGCGCGAGAGGCCGCCGGCGGTATAGGCCAGCGGCATGATGACGTTCTCCAGTGCCGTCGTGCGCGGCAGCAGATTGAAGCTCTGGAAAACGAACCCGATCTTGCGGTTTCGGACCTGCGCCCGGCGGTCGCCGGAGGCGCGCCCGACCTCCTCTCCTTCGAGCAGATAGTCGCCGGAGGTCTGACGGTCCAGGCAGCCGAGAATGTTCATCAGCGTGCTTTTTCCGGAACCGGACGCCCCCATCAGCGCGACATACTCCCCCTGGTCGATCGACAGTGTGATTCCCTTGAGAACGGGCACGTCGATCTCCCCGAGAAAATAGGTCTTGGTAATATCTTTGAGTTCAATCAATTTCATTTGCGATTTCTCCGCTGCGGCGGTTTCGGCAGGAAGGGGCTGCCGCCGGGACTGGAGGCGGCCTGCTCCGCCGAGATGACGGAGGTGCCGGTCACAATCTGCATGCCCTCTTCCAGACCGTCGCCGGAAATTTCCGTAACAATTCCGTCGTTGAGGCCGGTTTTGACCCGGAGCGGCCGCAGGACCCCCTCCTCCAGCACCCAGATGATCCGTTCCTTTTTGCCGCGCAGTTCTGCGGCGGCGGCGAGCTCTTCGCGGTACTGCTCCGGAACCTGACCGACCTCCGGCAGATAGCGCAGTGCCGCGTTCGGAATGGTAAGCACGTTGGAACGGCTGTCACGGATGAATTTCACATTGGCGGTAAGGTAGGGCAGCAGAACCCCGTTGGAGTTATCCGTCGCAACTTCAACCACGTAGGTAACGACGTTCTGCGACATGGTCGCATTGAGGCGGATTTTGAACACCTCCCCCTTGAACACCCGGTTCGGGAAAGCGTCCACCGTGAACTCCACCGGCATGCCCGGCTTGATGCTGCCGATATCCGCCTCGTTGACCGAAACCCAGACCTGCATCCGCTTCAGGTCTTTGGCAATCAAAAAGATGCTCGACGCACTCATGTTGGAGACCACCGTCTGCCCGATGCTGACCCGGCGGTCGATGATGACCCCGTCGACCGGGGAGCTGATCACGCAGTAACCGAGGTTGCGCGACGCCTTGTCCAGCGACGCTTCGGCGGTGGCGAGCTGCGCCTCCGCCTGCGCCAGGGAGGCTTCGGCCACCAGTTTGGATGCGGTCGCGGCGAGGAATTCCGCTTCCGCGTCGTCGTATTCACTCTTCGCCATCGCCTGTTTGGGATAGAGATCCTGCGCGCGTTCCCAGTTGTTCTTCGCCAGCGCGAGCTTTGCTTCCGCCTGCTTGATGCTGGCTTTCGCGCTCAGAATCGACGCCTGCGCCTCCTGTTCCGCCGCCTGTGCGGAACGGACCTCCGCCGCATAGAGGACATCATCGATGTTGGCCAGCACCATTCCCTGTTTGACCGGTGAGCCGTAATCGACGCTCTTGCCGTTCGCATCGATGCCGAAGGTGACGATTTTCCCGTTGACCTGAGCGCCGACGTTGACCAGCTCCTCCGGTTCGACGGTGCCGGTCGCACTGATGGTGCTGGCGACGTCGGCACGCGCTACACTTTCGGTATTATATTGAATGATATCGTTCTTCTGCAGCCAGGTGCGATATGCCCACACTCCGCCGGCGGCAAGCGCCGCAAGGATGATCAGAACCAACAACAGTTTTAAAAATTTTTTCATCCGCCTT
>NZ_DBEXAY010000316.1:0-8812 GCF_048170485.1 Victivallis sp.
CAAAAAACAGCAGGCGAAAGGAGGGTGGAAAGATCATTCAACCGTATTTGGAACGCAAACTGATGAGCCCGGGAGTTATGAAACACATTAACGGTACATTTCAATATTCTGTCGGCACTTCAAGCTACACACAGGAGGAAAAAACCATGAAGAACAATAGCAGATATTTCACTTTGATAGAACTTTTAATAGTCATAGCAATTATCGCTATTCTTGCGGCGATGCTGCTGCCGGCGCTGAACAAGGCGCGCGCCCGTGCACAGATCAGTCAATGCCAGGGCAACGCAAAGCAGATCATGACCGGAATTTTGAGCTACACGACCGATGCCAATGACTACTTGCCGCTCAGCCTTCAATACTTTAATAATGATCGAAAGACCGCAGTGTACTGGCTTTCAAGCATCTATCCGTATGTCGGCGGAGGAAAGTATACCATTCCTGTTCCCGATGATTTTACCTTGGCGAAGGTATTCACCTGTCCGGGAGCACAGCCGCAGGAAACAAGTTTCTGGAAAGCCGGTGGTATCACCTGGTCTAGCTACGTCTATTATTCATCGTTCGGCGATGAAAGGTATTACCATCAAGAACAATACAGATGGTACCGTCCGGCAAAGGTGTCAAAAATTTTTCATCCCACCATGCAGGGAATAATCACGGATAAAGGCTATAATAGCGAGAGAACATACGACTACCTGGATTTATTTGAAGATATTAAAGATATCGTTACCCCGTTGACCGGCTGTAACACCCACAACGGCCAGGCTAATGTCGGCTATGCCGATGGTCACGTCAAGCCGAAGACCTTTCTGAATCGCCGGGAGCCGAATGAACTCGGCAACACGAACGAAGATTTCGTCAATACGTTCCAGCATATCAAGGGCGACTGGGTATGCCCTAAATGCGCTTATGCTCAGTAACCCCCTACCCTGTGGATAACAGCATGAAACAGAAAACTCATATCATTGCGGCCGCCTGCCTGATCGCCGGTGCGCTCTTTGCCGGAAACCAGACGTTTGATCAGTATCGCGCCTGGCCGGAAGGGAACCAGACTGGTCCCGCCTATGAGCAGGATTTCAGCACCGGAGATCTGAAGGAGTTCACCTCCTTCCCGGGCTACACGATCGGCAAATACGGCTACAACGGCTCCCCCGGTCTCCGCGCCGAACGCAAACCCGGCGAGAAGTACGGATTCGTCTCGGTCGCGATTCCGAACCTGAAGCCGGGCAAGACCTACAAGGTCTCCATGCTCTGCCGCGGAGAGAACATTCAGGGGGAACCGCACGGCTTCTGCATCGAATTCTACAAGAAGCCGGGCGGCCAATATATCGGCGGGCTTTATGACGCCCAGCCGATTACGAACGAATGGAAGAAGATCGAACGCCCCTTCGTCCTGAAGGACGGCCAGGAGGCGCGGGTTTCGCTCTACATCCGCGACAACGCCTCCGGTGTGCTCTACTACGACAACCTCCAGGTGGAAGAGGTCGGCAATCTCTGGTCGGTGCTTCCGACCCGCCTGACCAACCTCTCGCTCTGGACCGACGACTCCTCGTTCGAGCTTCACGCGGCAATTCCCGAGGGAGCGAAGAACTTCGCCGTACTCGCAACGCTCGACCTTGACGGCAAGCGGTACGAGAAGCTGCTCAAACCGGATGCGAACGGGTTCTGCCGCGGCGACTTCGGCCCCCTCCCCGCCGGACGCGGGAAAATTGATTTCACGCTGCTCGACCTGACGGCCAAACGCCGTCTCGCCTCGAGCGCCTATGAGATCAATGTGCGAACCCGCGACGCCGTCTCCGCCAACGCGGTGACGATCGACCGGGACCACCGTCTGATCGTCGACGGCAAACCCTTCATGCCGATCGGCATTTACGGCGCGTGGCAGGGCTCCATGAAGGACGAAGATCTGCAGCGAATCGCCGATGCGGGATTCAACACGCTCCATCTCTACGGGATGGCGTGGCACCGCGGCCCCGGCAAGTACGCCTCGGATATGGAAGGCATCCGCGCCGGCGTGGATCAGGTCCACAAGTACGGCTTGAAACTGGTCGCCAGCCTCAAGGAACATCTCCACGGCTGGAATCACAAGGTCGACGACGCCTTCGGGCCGATTCCGGTGGTGAAGAAGATCGTCAGCAACCTGAAGGATCATCCGGCACTGCTGGTCTGGTACGTCAGTGACGAGGAGGCGCGCTCCCGCGTGCCGGACATCATCCGGCTGCGCAACACGATCAATGCGATCGACCCGGATCACCCGACCTGGACTCTGACCTGCTTCTACGACGACCTCAACTACTACGCCACTTCGGGTGACATCCTCGGGATCGATCCCTACCCGGTCAAGGCGACCCATGGCCCGCAGTCGCTCCGCGAACTGGAGGATGCGCTCGCCGCCGGGGAAAAGACCGGAACCACCGTCTGGCATGTGCCGCAGGCGTTCAACTGGGCCGTCGTCGATAAGAACATGAGCGACGAAGCGTTCCGCAAGAGCCGCTTCCTGACGCGGGAAGAGGTGCGTACCGCCCCGCTGCTCGGCGCCATCCACGGGGCGAAAGGGTTCGTCTTCTACGCTTACTACGACATTACGACGATGGAGAAGCGCGCTCCGGAACGCGGCGAGCAGGACTGGAACAACCTCAAGGAAACGGTCCAGCTTCTGCACGACCTCGAGCCCTGGATCATGAGCACGGAGAAAGCTCCCGCGGTAACGGTCGAAAGTACTCCGGAGAAAGAAGTGTATGCCCGGGCATTCGTCAAGGACGGCGACGTGCGCGTCGTGATTGCGTCGATGGGCAAACCGTGCAAGGCAATCATCACCGTGCCGGGGAACGCAGAGCTGAAGTCCCGCTTCGGCAAGACCCGCGCTCTCGGCAACGGCCGGTATGAATTCACGTCGGACGCCATCGACTCCGACGTGCTGGAATAGGAGAATGTGAATCATGCGGAACCTGTTTCTCATCATTACAATACTTCTGATTCTGGCCTCGGTCGTCACCTGGCTGACCCGCGCCGAACAGGAGGGAGTGACGACGATCGTTTGGACCGCCGGTCTTTCAGCGGATCGCATCGAACAGGTTGCCGCTTTTCACGACTGGATGAAGAAAACCGGCAGAGTGAATGCGAAAGGCGAGCCGCTCTTCCGGGTGCGTCTGGAAGCCGCCGACAATCAGAGTACTCTGATTCAGGCGGTCTCCGGAATGGCGGGCGACCTCATCGACCATGTTCCGGTCAAACGGTTTGCACCGATGGGGGTGCTGGAGGACATCACCGATTTCGCCCGTGAAAACGGGCTGGATCCGGGGAGCAACTACGGCGCCGCCCGCGACCTTCTGATGTACAACGATCGGCAGTACGCCTACGCCTGCAATCTGGCGGCGCCGGCACTGCTCTGCAACGTGGACACCTTCCGCAAATATGGCATGGAGCCGCCGCCGGAGGAGTGGACTCCGGAGGAGTTCGAGCGCATCGGGCTGGAATTCACCCGCCGTGCCAATGCGGGCAAACCGCGGCAGGAGGTCTTCTTTTCCGGAGCGATGCCCAACGTCATTCTGCCGCTGGCGCGCAGCATGGGCTGCGACATGTTCAACGAGACGCTGACCGCGCCGCAGCTGACCGACCCCGCATTTCTCAAGGCGCTGACACTCTACCATCGCTGGGTGGATGAACTGCATCTCATCCCGACTGCGGCGGAGATCGCCTCGGAGAGTTCGGCGCAGTCCAGCGTCAACAGCGACGCCACGCCGCACCTCGTCTCCGGCCGCTATGCGATGATCGTCACCGGTCGCTACGTCAACATGGATCTGCGGCGTTTCAAAACCGAACCGATCAACCTGTCGTTTTCGCAATATCCGGAATATGAGTTCAAAAATCTGGTGTTCATCTCTCGGAACACGGCGATATTCAAGGGTTCGAAGCACAAGGATTTCGCCAAGATCTTCCTGCTGTTTCTGGCCAGCCGCGAATACAACGAGCTGCTGATCCGCAGTTCGGACGGGCTGCCGCCGAACCCCCGGTGGGCGGAGAACAACCCGGAATATCATCACCCTGCCGGGCACGAAAACGAGGGCAACCTCCACACCAACGAGCTCAAATGGGCGAGAACCATCGCGCTGCCGGAGAGTCTGAGCCCCTATTACCCGCTGGCGGAGGACAAGATCCGTTACGCCTACGAGCGGGTTTCCGGCGGGCTCTCCCCGGCGGACGAAGCTCTGAAACTGGCCAATGATTCGATCGCCTATTCCATCCGCAAAACCGTATCCAGCATTCCCTCCCTTCAGGAGCGCTACCGCCACGATTGCGAACTGCAGCAGAAGATCGAGCAGTATAAGGCCGAAGGGAAGAAAATCCCGGCAACGTGGATCAAGAATCCGTTCTATCAGCGCTACTATCGCGAAAAAAATTTGCTTCAAGAGTAATCATAAAAATGAAAAAGATATCCATTCCGCCCCGCTTTCATGCGCCGGCGGTCTTCGGGGCACGCCCCGGAAACCATTTCTTTCTGCCTCTTCCGGCAGAGGGAGAAAACCTTCAGCTGAACTGTGTCAATCCCCCGACGGGAACCGTATTCGACGCCGTTGCCGGCACGCTTTCCGGAAAAATTTCCGCTCCCGGCCGCTACCCGGTGATTTTCGAAGCGGAGAACGCCGCCGGAATCGCCTCCTGCCGGATTGACCTGATCGTCGGAGAACACATTCAACTCACTCCGCCGATGGGCTGGAACAGCTGGTACTGTTTTTCGGAGGGCGTCAGCGACGCCCGCATCCGTTCCATCGCCGACGCGCTGGTCGAACGCGGACTCGCCGCCCACGGCTGGAACTTCGTCAACATCGACGACTGCTGGCAGGGAAAGCGCGGCGGACGCTACGGCGCACTGCTGGGGAACGAACGCTTCCCCGACATGCGCAGTCTCGCCGACTATATCCACTCCCGCGGCCTCCGTTTCGGAATCTATTCGACCCCCTGGATCTCCACCTATGCCGGGTTCCGCGGCGGGAGCACCGACGCGGGTCGCGAGGAGCGCCTCTTTCTGCCGGAAACGCTCCGGCTGCAGCCCAATCAGGTCTTCGGGCGCTATCCCGGGCTGCATAAACTGCAGGTCGACCGGATCGGTTCGGAGTGGAAACTCTCCGACGACATCCGCCAGTGGGCCGAATGGGGCGTCGATTTCGTCAAGCTGGACTGGAACCCAAACGACCTGCCGACGACGCGCCGGATTGTCGCCGACCTGCGGAACAGCGGCCGTGATATCGTGCTGAGCCTCTCCAACGATGCGCCGGAAAAGGACGCCGCCGGACTCTTCACCGAAGCGCAGCTCTGCCGCGTCTCCTGCGACATCAAGGATGAATGGAAGAGCATTGCCGCAATCGGATTCGACCACTCCCCCGTCTGGCAGCAACAGCTGGGGCCGGGGCGGTTCCCGGATCTGGACATGCTGCAGATCGGCGCGATCGGCGTGCCCAACACGCCCAATCCGACCTTCACCATGACCCGGCTGACGCAGGAAGAACAGCGCACGCAGTTCACCTTGTGGTGCATGCTCTCCGCGCCGCTGTTGCTGAGTTGCGACATCGCCGGCATGGACGACGCGACCTTCCAGCTTCTGACCAACGATGAACTCATCGCCGTCGATCAGGATCCGCTGGTTTCTCCTCCGGAAATCCGGGATCGGGGCAACGGCGTCCTGGAGTACAGCAAGAGACTCGCAGACGGTTCGACCGCGATCGCCCTCTTCAACCGGAGCGATGACCGGCGTACCTGCCGCCTGGAGAAGGAGTGCAAAGGGCGGGAGTTGTGGAACGGCGAGGAACGGGAATTGTGTGGAGAAATGACGATCCAGCCGCATTCGGTGCAACTCTATCGGACTCTCCCCGCTCCATTCAGACAGGAGTTCGAGTTCAGGAATATGGTGAAAGATCAATTGCTTCAGGGAGTGAGAAATCTTTCTGCCGGAAGTTTTTGAAGAGTTCGATAATCAGCTTGCTTCCCCCTATGGCTCCCGGCACTGCAATGAATCAGAATCAGACAGGCAGGGCTTTCGTTCCGCAAATTTTGCATCTGGAGGCAAACCGGGACGGCGGGACGGTTCTCTCCCGCTTTCTTGATTACGCCGACGGAAATCCTGTAGCGGAATCATTGACGGAAGTGAGAATTTTCCGAAATGCAACGCATCTCTTTCTGAACATCCAGGCCAGGGAGACTTCGAAGGTCATCGCGAACGCCCGGAAGGACGGCTATGCGGCCCTGGCAGGAGATCATGTTGAAATCTTTTTCGGGGAATCCGGTGAAAACGGCTGGTATCGGCATTTTGCAGTCTCGGCCGGTGGTGGACGGTTCAGCGAGTTTGCGGAACTCTCCGACTGGGAGGCCGTGACAGCGGTGGCCGACGACCGGTGGAGTGCGGAAATCCGGCTCCCTCTGTCGTTGCTGCCGCTGACAGGAGAATCCGTGGGATTCAACATCGCGCGGCAGCGCTCCGCAGCAAAACAGCTGCTGGTCTGGGTTCATACGGGATCGGCTTTTCACAACATCGATCGGCTCGGACGGCTGTATTTTCTGCCGCCGGAACCGGAGTGCGTCTTGCATGGCCCCTGGGTGTGTCAGCCCGACAGCACCTCGGTTGAAATCGGCTGGGAGACGGCAGGCGCCGGTGCCACGGTCGTTGAGTATCGCCGGAAGGGAGAGACCGAATTCCGGATTGCGTATGCGGATCCGGTTTCCGGCACGATCCGGCGGGACAAATCTCTCCACCGTGCGCGGCTGAAAAATCTGACTCCGGGGAGCGAATACGAGTACCGGCTGAAAATGCTTTTCCCTGAACTAGGAAAAGAGTCTCCGGCAACGGGACTCTTTTCTTTCCGCACCAATGCCGGAAGTGCGCGGGATTTTTCGCTTTTGCTCACTTCGGATCTGCATTGCCGAACCGGGGAGCTGATGCGGATTCTGCACACTCAGGAAGCTGACAACGCCGACTTTGCAATTCTCCTGGGCGATATGGTGACCGCTTCGCCGGGGCGGCGCATCTATTATGACGGCTTTCTCGATGCGATGCTCCGGAAATGGCGCAAACCATTCGTCATTTCCACCGGGAATCATGAATTCCGCGGTTGCGGAGCAGGTGCCTGGTTCGACCTTTTCGCCGGAAGGGATGGATCAGGGTATTTCACCTTCTCCCACGGCGGCGTCTTTTTCATTGTCCTGGATGTTGCAGGAGATTACAACCCCTCGTTGCCGGAGCTGGAGAAGGCATATCGCACCCGGCAGCGCGAATGGCTGCAAACCGTCACAGAGACCGGCGACTTCCTTCATGCCGACTTCCGGGTGGTGCTGAGCCACGAAGCCCTGGTTTCCCCCGAACTGGGATCGCATGCGGTGTTCGAGATGATCGACGGACTTCTGACCGGACCGGGCGTGATCGATTTGATGATCGGCGGCCATGAACATTGCTACTGCCGGAGTACGCCGGGAGAGAAAGCTCTCCACGGCAACTCCCCGAAGTTGTGTCGATATCCTGCGTGGGCTTTGCCGTTCCCGGTGGTTCTGAACGATTACTGCGCACATCTGGAGCTGTCGCGACAGGGGGACGTCTTGACCGTAAGAGCATTCGATTCCACCGGCAAAAACATCGATTCCTTTTCCGTGGCGCAGGCGGTACAGAATAAAACGGACCTTGAGAAAGTTTGAGGATTGCTCTAACTGGCCAATCTCTTCGGTTTCCCCCCGCCGTGCTCCTCCGGTGCCGGATTTCAGGGCGGGAGCACTGACGGCAGACGCGCTGAGCGCCTCTGCTGCCCTCCTCTACCGGTGGGGGAACATCCGGCGGCCGCAACCGGCGGTCGCGCCACATGTTGCAGGAACAAAGCAATAAAATATTCGTCAACGCTTCCGGAACGGAAATGTTCAGGAAAAGAGAGAGAGCTGTTTTCGATATTCCCGCGGCGGGATGCCGAAACGTTTCCGGAAGCTGGTGGAGAAGTTCAACGCATTGTCACAGCCGACCGCCGCGGCAATCTCCTTGATGGAGAGCGTTTCATCCGCCAGCAGCTGACGTGCCCGGAGAATCCGCAGATCCAGCAGATACTGGCGGGGTGTCGTATGAAAATACCGGTGGAACAGCCGCACCAGATGGGTGGGGGAACAGCCGCACCGGGCCGCCATTTCCGACTGACTCCAGTCATATTCCGGATGCTGTTCCAGCATGTCGCGCAGTGTTGCCAACGCCGGCGGCAGTTCCGGGAGATCCGCCGGAAGCCGCAGTGCTTGAAACAGTTTGAATGCGAGTACGGCATTGCGCCCCGGCTCCTTCACGGAACGCTCATCCACAAGTTCGCTGATCTCCCGGAACAGCCGTTCCATCGGTGAGTGCTCCCGCCGGGAGAGCACATTCACCCCGGCAAGTCCGCTCTCGTCGAGCATGGCTGAGAGCACCTTTCCCTTAAACATGACTGATATCTTGCGACATCCCTCCCGGCCGGAAAGAAACTCATTTTCAATTCCCGGCTGCATCAGAAAGATCTCTCCCTGCTCCAGCTCGTACATCTCCCCGCGCTGCCGCACCAGAAGCGTCCCCTGCTGCACGAATTCAATTGACAGAAACGGCGCATGGCGTCTCATGTAGTGCGCTCCGCGAAGCAGATGCACCTCGCAAAAACAATCGATCCAGAGCAGCTCAGAAAAAGGGTCAGGCGGTGGCTGGCGCATCCGATAACTACGTCGCGACGATTGGTGATAAAATTCCATTCCCTCACTGTACGACGGCAGCGGCAGATTCTCCCAACGGAACAATTCGGCATTCGAAAGTTTTTTCATAATGTTTTTA
>NZ_DBEXAY010000317.1:0-3456 GCF_048170485.1 Victivallis sp.
TCACTCTGCTCCATGGTATAGCAGGCAGGGACTGCATTCCTGCTTCAACCAGAGAGGAGAATACCATGAGCGAAGAAATGTTCTGTTTCCAGTGCCAGGAAGCCTGCGGAAACACCGGCTGTACCGTGCGCGGCGTCTGCGGGAAAACCGCCGAAACCGCCAACAAGATGGATCGGCTGATCGCGGAACTCAAGCGGATCGCCCTGATCCTTGACGAACAGCATACCGCGCCCGACCATGAACTGGGTCTTTTCATGATTCAGGCGTTGTTTGCAACCATTACCAACGCCAATTTCGATCCGGCCCGGATCGATGAACTCATCCGCCGCGCCGAAAGCCGTGCCCGGCGGCTGGATCCGGAAAGTCTGCTTCCCCCGGTCGGCGTGCTCAGCGAGACCGATCCGGACAAGCGCTCCCTCAAGGAGCTGATTCTCTACGGTCTCAAGGGGCTGAGCGCCTACGCCGACCATGCGGCGATGCTCGGCTGTGAAGACAGTTCCATCTACGCCTTCGTCTGCCGGGCGCTGGTTGCCACGGTCCGCCCCCATTCGGTGGAAGAGCTGACCGCCATGGTGCTCGAATGCGGACGGACCGCGGTCGGAGCCATGGAACTGCTCGACCGAGCCAACACCGGTGCCTACGGTCATCCGGAAATCACCCGGGTGAAAACCGGCGTCGGCAAAAATCCCGGAATTCTCGTCTCCGGCCACGACCTGCGCGATCTGCGTGAACTTCTGGAAGACACCGAGGGACTCGGCATCGACATCTACACCCATTCGGAGATGCTCCCCGCCCACTACTATCCGGAGTTGAAGAAATTCCGCCATCTGGTCGGCAACTACGGCGGCGCCTGGTACCGGCAGGACCGGGAGTTCGGCCCCTTCCACGGCCCGATTCTGATGACGACGAACTGCATCACGCCGGTCAAGCCGGAGTATCGCGACCGCATTTTCACCACCGGCATGGCGGGATATCCCGGAGTGCCGCACATCGCCGACCGTCCAGCGGGAGGCAGGAAAGATTTCTCGCCGCTGATCGAGCTTGCCAAAAAGTGTCCGCCGCCGGAGGAGCTCGACAACCTTGAAATCGTCGGAGGATTCGCGCACCATCAGGTCGGCCTGCTGGCGGATAAAGTGGTGGAAGCGGTCAAGTCCGGTGCCATCCGGCGTTTCGTGGTGATGGCCGGCTGTGACGGGCGGCAGTCCGCGCGGAAGTACTTCACGGAAGTTGCCGAATCCCTGCCCGCGGACACCGTCATTCTGACCGCCGGCTGTGCGAAATACCGTTACAACAAACTGCCGCTCGGCGACATCGGCGGCATTCCGCGGGTGCTGGATGCCGGTCAGTGCAACGACTCCTATTCACTCGCGTTGATCGCGATGAAACTTCGCGATGCGTTCGGTCTGGACGATCTCAACAAACTGCCGCTCTCCTTCGACCTTGCCTGGTATGAGCAGAAGGCGGTCGCCGTGTTGCTGGCGCTGCTGGCGCTCGGCTTCCGGGATATCCGGCTTGGACCGACGCTGCCGGCGTTCCTCTCCCCGGGAGTGGCGGAGGTGCTGGTGAAAAACTTCGGCATCAAACCGATCACCGAACCGGCGGGCGACATCGAAGCGATGATGGCCGGCCGCTGATTTCATCAAAAAAAATGAGGGCGGCAAGTGCCGCCCCATTTTTTTTACCGGCTCCTCTCAGGGTTGATCGAGGCGGAACCGGAAGAGCTCAGCAAAGATCTTCGGGATGTCGGTATTTTCCAACACGCCGCGAAAGCGGTCCGCGCCCGGGCCGAAAGCAAAGATGTCGACCGCGTTGCCGGTATGCCCCTTGGCGGAATAGGCGATGAAAGGACGACGGGGATTTTCCCGGTTCGGCGCAGCCGAGATGCCGCCGGTCTCATGGTCGGCGGTGACCACCACCAGCGTATCCGGATGAGCGAGTGCATAATCGAGCGCCGCCCGCGCCAGAAAATCGACCGACAGCACCCCGTGCGCACTGCGGTCGGGATCGTTGGAATGCCCTCCCCGGTCGGGGTCGCACCCCTCCACCATCAGAAAGAAGCCTTCCGGATCGCGTCCCAGCCGGTCGCAGAGGACCGTGGCGAATCCGGCCAGCAGTTCCGGATTGCTCCAATCCTCCACAAATCCGAACACCGGCCGATCGGCCGGAAGTTGCCGGAGCGCCGCCGGCGTGACCGCCTGCACATACCCGGCGGCATGAAGTTCCGCAATCAGATCGCGGCCATCCTTCCGGACGCCGCCGGATTTTTCCGGCAGGAAGGGGCGGGCACCGGCGCCGATCAGCGCCTGCACGCCGCTCGAAGCCATGTCGGCGGCAATCTCCTGCGCCATCTTCCGGCTCGGCACATGCGCCAGAAACGCCGCCGGCGTCGCACCGGTCAGTTGATCGGAAGTCATGACGCCGACGGCGCGCCCGGTCGCCCGCGCGAGTTCGGCCACGCTCCGGCATTTTTTTCGGTCAGGTGTCATGCCGATCATGCCGTTGTTGGTCTTTCTGCCGCAGGCGAGCGCGGTGCCGGAGGCGGCGGAATCGGTCACCCGGCTGTCGGCCGACGCGGTACGCGCCAGCCCCCGGACCGGGAACTGTTCGAACGAGAGGCGCCCGGGCGCTCCGTGTGCGTGGAGCGAGGCGAAGTTGATCGCTCCCTGCCCCATGCCGTCGCCGATGATGAGAATGATGTTGCGGGGGAATCCTCCGCGGGGAATTCCGGCAAGTTTCGCCGCATCGACCGGCGGAGCGGCGGGGTGATCCTGCCGGAGCGTCTGCGGCGTCGCAGCCGCAGCATACGAAACGACGAAGACGGCGAAAAACGTCACCGTGACGACGAAAAGGAAACGACTCATCCGTTGCATTCTGAAATACTCCTGAATTTGGGTCCGGGATCAATATATCCGGCTTCCCGTCGTTTGCAACTGTCTCCATCGGGATTTTCATTTGTTTTCGGTAAAAAGTCAACCCAAATCGGATATTTTATACCTCAAATGCAGAATTTTTTCAAAATATTCCCCAAAAGCGGTTGACTTCCGGCAGATGCTGGCTATAGTGAAACATGCAGGGAGCCGGGGGAGCCCGGTTCCGGCGAAGATCATCAACAAGCAAGGAGGACCCTGCAAATGGTTACTGGAATCGTGTTGGTCAATGTGGAACGCGCCATGATCCGCACCGTCATCGAAGATCTGATGAAGATCGACGGTGTCTCCGAAGTGTACGCCGTAGCCGGCGAATACGATCTTGTGGTCATGATCCGGGTCCAGAGCAACGCGGAACTGGCCGATATCATCGCCACCCGCATGACGCATGACATCAACGGTATTATCCACACCAAGACGCTGGTGACGCTGAACTCCTACTCCAAGCTGGATCTTGAAAAGATTTTCCTCGGCAATTGAGAACCGGATTACGATATTCCACCGGCGGCCGGCAAAAAACCGGCCGCTT
>NZ_DBEXAY010000318.1:0-3178 GCF_048170485.1 Victivallis sp.
AAATTTCATTTTTTTTCGAAACTTCCATTCTACCGGGAGGAGGCCGTTCTCATTCCCACCCGCTTCCGGATTACCCACGGGATGTACCAGCAGTAGCGGTTCCAGATTCCCAGCAGAATGAGCCCTTTCCAGAACACCGGAAACGTAAACTCTCCGGCGGCCAGCGCCTCGCCCAGGCACTTGCAGGCCAGCAGCAGAATCAGAAACGAAAGCGTCGACTTCAACACCGTGCATCGCACCTGCCGGTGCATGAACAAAGTCCACTCAGACAGCACAATGCCGACGATTCCGCCGATTTCCAGCGCGAAAACAATCTCATCCATATCCGGTTTTCGACCGGCAGCCAGGCAGAGTCCGGCACTCACCAGCAGCGGCAGAATGTGCGAAACCGGTTCGCGAAGCTCCTCATCCGGCAGACTCATAGCGGCGAAACTCCATAGATATCCATGCGGTCAAGCACAAAGACCGGCATGTCCTCCCCGTAGATCGAAAATCCGAAGCGCCAGTCCGGCACCTCGGCGAACTCCTGCCCCAATTCGCATTCGCCCAGCTTCCGCTGGTCCAGAAAGATATTCAGCTTGTTGTTCACCAGCCCGATACGCAAAACACTCCCCTCCGAAGCCTCTTCGACGGCGCAGGGGATCTCCCGCCAGACCTTCCGCCCCACCCCGACTTCGGCCAGCGTGTTGGTGTTGACCCGCAGCTCCTCCACCCCCAGGCTGCTCCGGTCGCTCTCCGGATCCCGGCGACAGCGCAGCGTCACCTCCCAGAAACGATTCGCCATGGGCATCCCCTTCTGCAGATCAAAATTCCAGAATGACAGCGTAAGCACCGTCCCCGGCGCCGGGAAACTGAGCCAGCCGAGAATCAGTTCAAACGAGTTCGGCAGCCGGATTGCAGGGGGGGCTCAGGAACGGAATCGCACCGGTGATAATCAGCCCGTGCAAGTTGCTGTATCTCATGCTGTCCGGGAAATAGAACGGCGCCTCCCAGCTGCGCGCTCCGCGGAAATCCTCCTCCCGAAGGTGGTTGGCCAGTGGCGCGTACGAGGAGGGATACCATCGATAGACGCGCCTCGTTCTCGGTAATTCCTGAGCGAAAACTCCGGACGCTTCCGCCGACGATTCCGCGGCATTGACCGCTCTCCATTTGGTACGGGCGGCGGAATACCCCCGCAGACGCCGCAGATACGGCAGACGCTGTTCCCGCGTCAAAGCCGGATTGTCAACGATCAGCCGGCAGCGCTCCTGCTCCCGCAACAGCTCCCGGGCGTTCTCCGACAGCAATTCCACCTGATGCCGCGTACTGGCGGAAAAATGCTGGAACTGTTTCCGCAGCTGATTGTACTCCGCGACAGCATCCAGAGCCTGCTGCCGATACAGTTCGTTCTCGTGGTCGGAATATTCCGCAATCCAGAATGCAGAGGTCGCGACGGCGACGACCAGAAAAAGTTTCAGAAACCGGCAGGACTCGTCGAGCAGATGGTTCAAACGGCAGTCTTCCCGGAGGCCTGCCGCCCGGGAAAACCGGCGGCGAAAACCGATCCACGCCGCCAGCCGCCGGATCTCATCGATAAAATTTCTCACCGCGCCGCTCCAGCGATTGTCCGGGGGCGGCGGCATGTAGCGGCAATACTCCCGCACCAGACGGTTCAACCGGGCGTACTCCGCCTGATCCTCCTCCAGCGGCAGGGAGCTGGGCAGTTCCGGATACGCGTCCGGCGGCAGACCGGTGAACGCACAGTAGATCACCTTGCCCAGCGCGTAGAAGTCGCAGTACTGGCTCTCCTCCAGCGTCAGACTCCCCTCCAGAAAACGGGAGCGCAGACCGGGCGGCAGAAACCCGGGAGTGCCGACCCGCCCGGCAACCGCGTCGTGCGAACTCACCAGCCCGATGTCGCCCAGCTTCGGCACGCCGTTGACGTAGAGAATATTGCCCGGTTTCACATCCCGGTGCGCCATGCCGTGCGCGTGGAGCACCTCCAACGCCTCGCGGATTCCGCGAGCCAGACGGTCGGTATCGGCGACGGAGAGATAACCGCCGTCGGCAATCCGGTTCTGGAGGGTGAAGGGGCGATACGAGTCCGCCTCCAGCGAATCCGCCGCCTCCATCGAATAGTAGAGGCAGGAATCATCCTGCGCGACGTGGAAAATCTGCAGCAGATGCGGGTGATTTTCAATCACTCTGCGGTAGTTGCAAAGACCGGAGAACTCCTGTTCAAAATTTTCGGGATTGCGCTGCCGGGAGATGACTTTCAATGCGAGTTTCCGCCCGGTGATGTCCTGCACGAGATAGACCTCTCCGAAACCGCCGCGCCCGCAAAACTGCAGAATCGTGAATCCGTGAAACTCTTCCATTCTCTTCAACATGTGGCGTCCTCCCGTTCCGCCGAGCGGAATGCCTTCAGCCCGTCATACGCGGTCCGCAGCAGAACCTCATCGGGAATTTCCTCCGGAGAGAGCTCCTCCTGGAACTCTTCCACCAGCCGCCGCAACGCCCTGGTGCCCCGGCTGCAGACAGCGTAGACATTGACCGTGCTCTCCTGAAAGAAATCGGCGACGAATACGGCGGAACGCCCCTGCAGTCTGCAGAGCTGAAACATCTGGAACTGTTTGTCGCTGAGCTGATGTTTCAACTTTTCCAGTGCCAGACTGAGCAGATATTTCTGCCAGAGCTCCCGCCACTCTTCGCTGCCGGATGCGGATGCCGGCGGTTCCGGGGGCTCCTCCATGGAGACGATGAAGTTGCGTTTCTGCGTCTGGGCACGCCTCCGGATGTCGCGGATGCAGTTGGAGATAATTCCGCCGAGGTAGTCGCGGAAACGCCCCTGAGACCGGTCATAGGTGCGGATTTTATCCTTCGCCCGGATCGTATCATACACCAGGTCGATCAGCTCCCGGATCTGATCCCGGGTCAACTTCTGCTTTCGCCCGTACATGATGATGAGAGACCGGTATTTGGGATAAAAATGCTCCCAATCTGCCGGAGCCAGGGTATCTTCCCGCATTCTGGCGGTCAGGTCGACCCAGGTTTGCCAGCCCGACTCCGCCCCGGGCGCGCGCAAACTGTCATATGAATTCATCATCCCCCCCTGACAAATAAATGACACTGCTGAAAAATACCGCAGAAAAAGAGATAATCAATCTCATATTCGTAAAAAAAAGCGAATTTTTATTAT
>NZ_DBEXAY010000319.1:0-8271 GCF_048170485.1 Victivallis sp.
GCCTCGAGCTGCTGCCGCCGGTTCTGCAGTTCGGAGAGGAGCAGCGCGGTGGTCCGCCCGTCGAGCCCGACCCCGCTGCCGCCGACGTGCGCCGGAACCATGCCGGTCATCATCGACAGCATCGCCGAGACCAGGAAGTCGCAGATGACGATGAGAATTGCCCGATTCACTTGCCGCACTCTCCGATTTCATTGCCGCAGAGGAGCTTCTGTCGCAGCGGCCAGAGCATCGCCAGCCGCAGGATCAGGCTGAAGATGATTCCGATCAGCGTCGAGCTGTAGGCGATCAACCGGCTGCTCTGCGGCGAAAAGGTCATGACCAGAAACGCCGACACCGTACCGAACAAACCGACGTACAGCGGCACGTCGAAGAAGATGTCGGCATTCTCCAGTTTGCGCAGCTTGAGCTTGCAGCCGTCGGGACTGCGCCGGATGCCGTCCACCACCACATAGGCGACGCCGAAGGCGAGGAACTGCATCACGGTGATGATCGAGAAGATCAGCATCGAAATGCGTCCGGCCAGTTCGCCGCGGGCGGCGAGACTGTTCGGCGAACCGGGAGCGACCGGCCCGAGCACCTCCCCGGAACTGCTGGTGCCGCAGAAGATGTCGCGCAGCGCAGCGGAGTTGGTGAAGGCCTGATTCATCCAGAATACAAAAACGGCGCCGAGCACAAGGATCACGGCCGGCAGCCAGACACGCAGTTTAGCAACTTTCATCAGAAGAGTTCTCCGGGATTTGATTTTTTCAAAGGATATGCGAAACACTCATACAATACGACCAATTCGCGAAATATTCAAGATTTTTTATCGATTCCCGGAGAATTCCGGGGAAAAAAAACAATCCGGTTTGCCAAAACCGGTTTTGCAATGTATCTTTTATGAAATGGAACCGTCTGATATGATCCAACTGCAAACGACAGGTCTGCTTTACCGATGAAAACGTTGAACTGGTATGTGACGCGAGGTTTTCTGCTCGCTTTTTCGATGGCGATCGCCATTCTCACCTTCGGCATGACCGGGGCGAATCTGGTCAAGGTGCTCGATTACGTCTCGCAGGGAATCTCCTTCTGGACCTTTCTGGAGTTCACGCTCTACATTCTGCCGATCATCCTGACCTTCACGGTGCCGTGGGCGGTCATGGTGGCGGTGATGCTGGTCTTCGGGCGGATGTCCGCCGACTGCGAAATCACCGCGATGCGGGCGTGCGGGATCTCGATCATGCAGATCGTTTCGCCGATTCTGATCATCACCTTCTTTCTCACCCTCTTCTGCCTCTATCTCCAGGTGGAGATCGGCCCCCCGCTGCTGGGGAAATCCCGCAGTCTCATGCAGACCGCCGCGATCAACCAGCCGCTGGCCATCTTCGAACCCGGCAAGCCGATCGAGTATGAGAACACCATCATCTACATCGACGACAAGGAGGGAGAAAACGGCATCAAGGGCGTTCAGATCTACACGCTGAGCGATCCGCAGACGGTCGCGCAGGACATCTCCGCCGCCCGCGGCGAACTCTCGGTGGACAAGGAGAAACAGCTCCTGATCGTCCACCTCTACGACTGCCTGGTGATCGATAAGAAATCCACCGCAGGCGGAGCGGACAAAGCTGGCGGCGGCGTGCCGACCCGCTTCTACACGCAGGAGCTGGAGTTCAGCTTCAACTACGGCCGGCAGGCCAACGCCCAGCGGATCAGCGTCCGCCCGAAATACATGACGCTCGCCGACCTGATGGGGCGCATCCGGCTGACCAAGGAGCTCAACCGCGACACCACCGAACTGGAGGTGGAGCTCAATCAGCGGATTGCCTTCGCGCTGTCGCCGATCGCCTTCCTGCTGCTCGGCCTGCCGCTGGCGATCCGCACCAGCCGCCGGGAAACCTCCGTGGGGCTCTTCCTGAGCGTGATCCTCGCCGGATTGTTCTTCCTGTCGATCATCCTCTGTGAATCGCTGAGCTCCTTCCCGAAACTTTATCCGCAGTATCTGCTCTGGCTGCCGAACATCGTCTTTCAGATTCTCGGAGCGGTCATGACCTACCGCATCTCTCAACGCTGAGGAGCGCGGCACCATGAACGGGAACGGATTTGTCAAGTTTCTGCTGACGGTGCTGATTCTGGCGGTGGTCTACTTCGGCTGGGTGCTGACCGGAGCACTCGACCGGGTGCGGGAAAGCAACCTGCGCGTCCTCGAACGGCTCGAACAGCTCCAGCACACCCTCGCCGCGCCGACGCCGCTGGCGGACCGGGCCCCCCTCCCCGCTTCGGCGGCCCCCACCGGCGACAACATCGCCAACCGGCAGTTTTTCGACCCGGCGGCGGTGCCGGGCGGGCGTCTGATCCAGGCGACTTCGGCGGATACGCCGAACCTGAACCCGCTCATCAACAACGAGGCGACCGCGTCGGAATTTCACGGGCTGTGCGTCTCCTCGCTCGCCGAACCGAACTACGCGGACCCGACCGAATACCAGCCGCTGCTGGCGGAGTCGTGGGAGATCTCTCCCGACCACAAAACCTACCGCATCAAACTGCGTCGCGGCGTCTTCTGGGACCCCTTCACCGATCCGGAAACCGGGGTGAAACACGGTCCGAAAGAGGTGACCGCCGCGGATTTCAAATTTTTCGTGGACGTGGTGAAGAATCCCGACGTCAACTGTGAGGCGATCCGCTCCTACTACCAGGATCTCGAATCGGTCGAAATCGTGAACGACTTCGAGTTCGTCGTCCGCTGGAAGGTTGAATACTACGGCTCCCGCGCCTCGACGCTCGGCATGTCGCCGCTGCCGCGCCACTTCTATCACTTCTACGACGGCCCGTTCGACGGGAAGCGGTTCAACAACGACCACCGCCGCAACCGGATGCTGATCGGCTGCGGCCCCTACCGGTTCGTCCGCTGGGAGAAGGACCGCCGGGTGATCTTCCGCCGCAACCCCGCCTATTTCGGGAATGCGCTCGGCGCCGGCCCTTCGCTCGACTATCTGGTCTACGAAATCATCAAGCACCCCAACACCCGCTTTCAGGCCCTGCTCGCCGGTTCGCTCGACCAGCTCGGCCTCACCCCGGACCAGTGGATTCAGCGGACCGGTGGGAAGGAGTTCACCAGCGGAGAGCTCAAAAAATACCGCTATCTGCTGCCGCAGTACACCTACATCGGCTACAACCTCACCCGGCCCTTCTTTCAGGACAAGCGGGTGCGGCAGGCGCTGACCATGCTGATCGACCGCGAAAAGATCCTGCGGGACATCTACTTCAATCTGGCGAAGATCACCACCGGGCCGTTCTTTCCGGACGGCCCCTACGCGGCCCCGTCGATTCAGCCCTGGCCCTACGATCCGGAACAGGCGAAGCGGCAGCTGGCGGAAGCGGGCTGGCGCGACACCGACGGCGACGGCATTCTGGAGAAGGACGGCGTGAAGTTCGTCTTCACCATGCTTCAGATCGCGACCAGCCCGATTCAGCAGAAGATGATGCCGCTGATCAAGGAGTCGCTGGCCGGCGCCGGGATCGACATGAAGATCGAAAATGTGGAGTGGTCGGTCTATCTGCAGCGGTTGAACCAGCGCCGTTTCGACGCCAGCTGCCTCGGATGGGCCTCGCCGTTCGACCCGGACATGTACCAGATCTGGCACTCCAGCCAGTGCGACAAGCCGGAGAGCAGCAACTACATCGGGTTCCGCAACGCCGAGGCGGATAAACTGATCGAGGAGATGCGCCGCACCTTCGACCGGGAGCGGCGGATTGCCATCGCCCACGCCTTCGCCCGGCTCATCCACGAAGAACAGCCCTACACGTTTCTGTTTGTTCCGTACAGCCTCGTCGCCCAGTCGGGAAGATACCGGAACGTCCGGGTCTTTCCGGTCGGGATGCCGGTGATGCCCTGCTGGGTCCCGAAACAGGAGCAGCGCGCCGTTCCCGGGCTGTAAACCGGCAGAGAAAGATACAACAACCGCATGGAAGGATCGAATATGATCAGAGTCATCATCATCGGAGCCGCCGGCCGCATGGGCCGCCGGCTGGTCGCCAACGTCATGGAGAATCCGGAATTCGAACTGGCCGGAGCGACGGAGTTCGTCGAATCTCCGTTTCTCGGCGAGGACGCCGGTCTGGTCGCCGGCTGCGGGGAAGCGGGCGTGAAGATCACCGCCAATCTGGAAGAGCTGGTCAAACACGCCGACGCCATCATCGACTTCGCCACCGGCGGCGTCATGGAAGCGGTCCGGCTTGCGGTGGAAAACCACTGCGCCGCGGTCATCGGCACCACCGCGCTCAGCGCCGCGGAGAAGGGGGAACTCGCTGAACTTGCCGAACGCGGCGGCCGGATCGTCTCGGCCTACAACATGAGCGTCGGCGTCAATCTATTGTTCAAACTGGTGGGGGAGGCCGCGCGCACCCTCGGGCCGGACTACGACGTCGAAATCATCGAAATGCACCACAACCAGAAGAAGGACGCCCCCTCCGGCACCGCGGTGCGGCTCGCCGAAGAGGTGTGCGCCGCGCGCGACTGGAACTACGCGACCGATGTCCGCCACGGTCGCGAAGGGATGGTCGGCGCCCGGTCGAAACATGAGATCGGCATGCATTCGCTGCGCGGCGGCGACGTGGTCGGCGACCACACCGTCATCTTCGCCATCAACGGCGAGCGGATTGAGCTCACCCACAAGGCGTCCAGCCGGGACACCTTCGCCAAGGGAGCGCTCCGGGCGGCGAAGTTTCTCACGCACGCGGATCCCGGGCTCTACGACATGCAGGATGTCCTCGGTCTCAAATAATTTTCAGGAGCAGAGCAAATGAATATCCTCACCATCGGCAACAGTTTCACCGACAGCCTCGAACTCTACTTCCCGGCGGCGGTTCAGTCCGCCCGGTGCGATCTTCACTTTGAGCGGGCCAATTTCGGCGGCTGCGAACTGGCGCGCCACTGGAGCTATATCGAGGCGGAAGAGCGCGATGTGCGCTGCCGCATCTATCAGGGGGGGCGAAAGCTCCGTTCGATTCTCGAACTGCGCGCCTGGGATGTGGTCACCATCCAGCAGGCGAGCCACGACAGCTGGCGGCCGGAAACCTTCCAGCCCTGGGCGGGGAACATCATCGCCTACGTGAAGAAACATGCGCCGCAGGCGGAGGTGGTGATCCAGCAGACCTGGGCCTACCGGGCCGACCATCCGCAGCTGCTCCCGGGCAGCGAATGGGGCGTCTCGCAGGATGAGATGTACGAGCGCCTGACCGAAAACTACACGAAACTGGCGCGCGACTACAAGTTGCGGATCATTCCCACCGGTTACGCGGTTCAGCTCACCCGCCGCAACAGCGAACGCAAATTCGTCAACTACGACCCGGCGCTGATCGACACCCTCGCCTGGCCGGATCTGCCGCCGCAGGCGGGCGACGTGGTCGGCCAGTGCTCCTGGCGGAAGAATCCGGACACCGGGGAGCTCTACCTCAACCGCGACCTCATCCATCTCAATCCCCGGGGGCAGTATCTCCAGGCGTGCGTCTGGTTCGCCATGCTCTACGGGAAAAAGGTGAGCGAAATCCGGCTCGTTCCCGCCGAACTGGCGAATTCCGACGTCAAATTCCTGCAGGAGACCGCCCAGCAGGCGGTGGATGAGTTCCAGCAGGTCAACCAGGGTTGATACGAATGGCGGAAAAGAAGATATGGATCCTCGCCGGAGAGGCCTCCGGCGATCTTTACGGCGCCCGGCTCGCCCGGGAACTGCGCGCCATCGCCGCGGAACGGGGTGACACGGTCCGGATTTCCGGCATGGGCGGGCCGCAGATGGCCGCGGCCGACATCGATCTCAAGGTCGATTCGACCGAACTCGGCGTCGTCGGCGTGATCGAGGTGCTGAAACATATCTTCACGTTCGTCGCCATCTTTTTCCGGCTGGTCCGCGCGGCGAAGCAGGAGCGTCCCGACGAGGTCGTCTTGATCGACTACCCGGGATTCAACCTGCTTTTCGCGCTGATGATGTATCTGAACCGGATTCCGGTCGTCTGGTATGTCTGCCCCCACCTCTGGGTGTGGGGCAAATGGCGTCTGCCGGTGCTGGCGAAGATCTGCACGAAGATGCTGGTGATCTTCCCCTTCGAAGAGGAGGTCTTCGCGCCGACCCGGCTCCGGGCGACCTTCGTCGGCCACCCGCTGGTGGATATCGTCGAAGAGCGGCGCAATCCGGAAATTGAGCGCTCTCCGGAGGAGTTTCTGCTTCTGCCGGGCAGCCGCACGATGGAGATCAACTTCCTGCTGCGGCCGATGCTCGACACGATCTCCCGGCTTGCCGAGCGTCATCCGGAGTTGAAGTTTCATCTCAGCGCCCCGCGGGAAAAGATCGCCCGGCTCTGCGACGAAATCTACCACGAATACCGCTGCAAACACCCCGATGCCCCGGCCGTCACCATCAGCTGTGCGGACACCCCGTACTGGCAGCAGCGGGCCGGAACCGGCCTCGCCGCCAGCGGCACCGTTACGGTGGAGTCGGCCATCGCCGGACTCCCGCTGGTGGTAGGTTACAAGCTCAACTGGGTCACCATTCTGCTCGCCTCGCTGGTGGTCCGGCTCTACCGCGGCTACTTCACGATGGTGAACATCATCGCCAACCGGACCATTTATGAAGAGTTCCTCCAGCACCACTTTTCGCCGAAGGAGCTGGTACCGGCGGTGGAGCGCATTCTGCCCGGCGGCGAACGGCGCGCCGAAGTGGAAGCGGGGATGGAGGAGGTCCACAAGCTCCTCAAGCCGAAGAGTTCCAGCGCCGCCCGTCAGGCAGCGCTCGCCTGCTACGACCTCTGACGCGGCGCGTCAGGCCAGCCGGTTTCCGCGCAGAAATGCGGCGAGCTTCTCCGACACCCGGAGAAAACCGACGTCGTTGGGGTGAACCGCGTCGACGAAGCACTCCGCAAAGTTTTCTCCGAGCAGGTCGAACCCGTCGAGGAAGTACACGGCGGGATCCCCCATTGCCCGGCGCCGCTCACAGTTGGCGCGGTGGATCGCACTGCGCCGGAGCCGCGTGGCGGCCCCCTCCTCCCGTTCCGCCGGAATTCTCAGCTGCGAGATCGTCACAATCGGCACCGCCGGGTGTCGTTCGCGCAGGATGTCGGTGAACCGCGGCAGTGTCTGCTCCAGCCGATCGAGATCGACGTTTGCGTCGTAATCGAGCAGGAAGAGTGCCGGATTCTCCACCCGGGCGAGAGTTTCCGCCAGCTCCGGCTCCCCTTTCGCCGAACCGGCAAATCCGAAATTCAGCACGGGCCGGTCGAGCAGTCGCGCCAGTTGCGCGGTTTCTGCCAGCCCCGGCCGAGAGGCACAGCAGCCGTGGATGATGCTGGTTCCGTAGAACACCACGGGGGACGAATTCCGCCGGGGGCGCGGCGGCTCCACCCGCGCCGACGGCGCCACACCGATCTCGAAGAAATCGACCCGGGCGTAGAGCGGGAAATAGAGTTCAAACTCGTGCATCTTCCGTTCCGGTTCTTCCGGAAGAGTCAGCACGCCGGCAAGCGAGTGTGTGGGGAAGCTCAATTCGTCATAGTTCTTGCGGGTTACGGCGATGAACGCGCCATCCATATAGAGGTCGAACCCGGAGCGGCCGATGCTCATGATATCGGCGGAATTGTTGTGGCAGGTGACGGTGGCGCGCACGGCGACGAAGGGAGAATCCGAACGGAAGCGCAGCACGCCGCCGGCCGAGTGATTGGCGTACACATCGACCGCCTCGGAGAACGCGCACTCCGGCCGGGATTCCGGCAACCGCCGCAACGGATCACCCGGTTTCCGGAATGCGAACCCCTCCAGTTCAAACGGTGTCTCGTCATAACTGCTCCAGCGCGCCGGAGGCAGCGGTGTCGCCGTATAAGCCATCGCCGGATCAAATTTTTTCTGCGTAACTTCCATCCTGATTCTCTCCCTGTTCCATTGTCTTACTATAGCATATTGACAGTTGATTGCAAATACTGCGGCATGTGGGGGGAATGAGGGAGATATGCTGGACTTCTGTGTGGAAATGATATTCGGGGGAGCTGGAGGGCCGGGCGCCCTCCAGACCTCTTCGATAGGAGGAGATTGTTCCGAAGCGGGCAATTCCGGCTTCTGCGGGACGCGGGCGGGGCGGAGGTGAATATTCGAACTTCCGAGAGAAAATGATCGTCGGGGGAGCTGGAGGGCCAGACGCCCTCCAGACCTCTTCGGAGGGAAGAAAGCGGTACCAGAGTGTAAATTTCCGGCTTCTGCGGGACGCGGTCAGGGCGGAGGCGGATATTCGAACTTACGAGAGAAAATGATCG
>NZ_DBEXAY010000320.1:0-18568 GCF_048170485.1 Victivallis sp.
CGTTTCGGCATACAGAATCAGCCCGGAAAACATACATCAGGATCAAAGGAATTTCCGGCGAATTCGCTTTATTTGCAGAAATTTCCCCTCTTCCGGTTGCGGAAAGTGCCATGCCGGTGTATGTTGAATTCCCGCAGATTCCAAGGAGGTGAAAATGGGGCGGACGGACATTCATGGCGTACTTTCCTTTGAGTGCAACTACTGGAGTTTTCAGCAGGAGGAGGAGCCGCCGGTCTACCCATTCTGCGAGGAGGAGGTGGAGCGGGTCTCTCCCTACCGGATGGAGATGCACCGTGTCTCCTATCTGCTGTTTTCCGTCATGCTGTCGGGGCAGATCCACTACGTTGTGGAGGGGAAGGATTACATCCTGCATGCAGGGGAGGCGATGGTGATTCCGATGGATTCGCTCTACATGCAGGAGTCCTTCACCACCGGGCCGTATGTGAAGCAGGTGCTGGAAATTCGCGGCTCTCTGGTCAAGGCGTACGCGGCAGGACTCCGGCTGGATACGGTCCGGCAGTTTCGCCTCCCGGACCCGGAGGAGATCTGCCGCCGCCTGCGCCGGATGGGGAAACTCCTCCGGACCAATCACCCCGGCGATGAACCGGAATTGATCGGGCAGACCCACTATCTCATGAGTTATTTCGCCCATGCGGGTCAGCCGATGCCGGCGCTTCCGCCGCTGTTCTACCGGATTCGGGAGGAGATCGAAAATCTGCTGGACCGGCCGTTTTCGGTTGCGGAACTTGTCCGTCGGACCGGAGTTTCCCATTCGACGATGGACCGGTTGATGCGCCGCTTTCAGGGGGTGTCATGCCGGGAATACTATCTGCGCCGCAAGATGCTTGCCGCGGAATATCTGCTGAAAAACACGGAGCTCTCCATCAAGGAGATCGCCTATCGCCTCGGCTGTTCTTCGCCGTTTCATTTCTCGAATCTGTTCCGGGAGCGCCGCGGGCTCTCTCCCAGCAATTTCCGCGAGAGATCCCTGAAGAATGTGCAGATCTTTTCCGCGCAGGAGAAGGTTCCGGAGACGCCTCATCCCCCGGAGACGTGTTGATTCTTCCTGCCTGTCTCGAAGAAAGTCCCTCCGGAGGATGGTGGCAGACTCCGGCTGTTTCATTTGTTTCAGAATGTATCAAAAAAATTTCTTGAAAAGTGGCCTCCCCCCATTGCTTTCTTCCGCGATTTTTGCTATAATTAATGGCAGAACCGGAGTGGTTGAACAGAGAAGGAGAAAGGATATGGTCCCAACGGATTGCCGCAGATTTACGCTGATTGAACTTCTGATCGTTATTGCGATCATCGCGATTCTGGCCGCCATGCTGCTGCCCGCGTTGAACCGGGCGCGGGAGGCGGCGAAGGAGACCAGCTGCATCAGCAATTTGAAGCAGCTGGGAACCGCGACCTCGATGTACTGCTCCGACTTCCGGGATCAACTGCCCAAGGTCATCAACAACAAGGGGAATCTGCTCCGCGACTATCTTGCCCGCTATCTGGGAATTCCGGAGTCGGAACCGTCGATGAAGGGGGTGATGTTCTGCCCCGCGTATCAGGATGTGCCGAAGGAGAACGAGGACACCGTCTATCTCTCCTCCTATCAGGTAACCTGGTCCTGTGCCCCCAAAGTGGATGGGTTCAGCTGGGAATATCGGACGGATACCGCTGATTACCAGAGCATGCGCGGCGGAAATCTGTCAAAACTGGCTCCCCGTGTTGTGCTGATGTCGAACTTTCCGCCGGAATATGTTTCATGGAAACAGGCGATTCTGGCCCCGAATCCCATATCGGATGATCAGATGAGAGCCACCGAGATACTGACCAATCTTTTTGTCCACAACCGGAAGGCGCCGTTCCTGTTTGCCTCCGGTGCCGTGGCGTCCCGCCCCTGGCCGGTTACGCTCAAATGGATTGACTTCAACGGCGGCTCCGGGTGGTCGTTCGACTTGAATCGGTAAAAGTCTTCTGCCGGATCATCATAACGAAGGAGAAAAAATCATGGCAAAGAAAAGATGTTATCTTGCCGCCCTTGCCGGATGGATTGCAATTCCGCTCTTCGCGGCGGAGAATCTGGCGCCGCAGGAGCTGAACCGGTATGGGCGCTCTAACGTGGTTGTCAAAGAGGGAGAATTTCTGTATCACGCCGCGCCCGGCAAGTGGAGCTGCGTCACGTGGAAAACGCCGTTGAAGAAGGGATATTACGGATATTCGCTCGAATATCGCGGCGTCGGCGCGGTACCGCCGCAGACGGTGCTGAAAACCGCGGTGAAACCGGAGGTGCAGCCGGAGCAATACCGCCGCGGCTGGGATGTTGCCGAATTCTCCGAAGCATGGAAGCGTGTCACCGGAGTTTTCTACATGCCCGCCGATGGAACGGCCCGGATGGATGCCTATGTCGAGTGCAAGGCGCCAGCCTCCGTCATGGTCCGGAATATCAAACTCTTCCCGCTCGCGGAGAAGGAACAGGCTTCCGTCAAAGTGGAAACCTCTCCCGACCTCGTGTTGCAGTGGAAACTTCTGTGGCGCTTCCGCAACAGTGCCTCGCTTCTGGAACTGATTCCGGCGGAGGATCACATTGAGGGAGGGTATGCGGTAAAACTGACGCCGGAAAAGGGGGTTCGCGCCGGTGTGGAGAGCGTCTGTCTCCCGGCGGAGGGAAACCGGAACTACCGGGCTTCGGTCTGGCTGAAGGCGGACCGGGAATTGCCGGTTATTTTTACGGCGGACGGCTGGGTCTCCGGCGAGAAGCACTTCTACCGGTTCCGAAAGGTGCTGGTGACCCCGGAGTGGCAGCGTTACACCTTTGAGTTCAAGACCCCGGAACTCGGCCGCTTCCGCGGCGTACTACGCATCCAGATCACCCCGGCGGGCGATTGCAACTGGCTCCAGATCAAGGATGCCGCACTGAAGATGGAGAATGTAAAATGAGAAAACAACTGTTGTGGAGCCTCCTTCTGCTCGGGGGCGTCGTATCGGCGGGTAATCTGTTGCCAGACGCGAGTTTCGAGCTCGGCGGGACCGATTACGATGCGCGGCGGTTTGCCGATATCACCGATCCTCGTCAGCTGCGGAACATCCCCCCGGTCGCCGATCCGGAACAGCCGGTTCACGGTAACGTGTCACTGCGGTTCGACAATCCATATCGGGTGCCGCTCGGGTTCCGTTCGCCGGACATTGCACTGCGCGACGACACAGCCTACACCTTTTCGTTCTATGCCCGCAGCAGCAAACCGGTGAAACTGCGCGCGCTGATCTTCTCGGTCATCACCCGGGACGAGACCCGGCGGAACGGCGAGTGGGACAACGGCAACCGGAAGTTTTTCACTCTGGGGAAGGAGTGGCAGCGTTATTCGATCACTTTCACGCCGAAGAAGGGATTCCGCTGGTATTTCATGGATCTGTTATGGGGAGAAGGCTCCGACGCCACGGTGTGGATCGATGCGATGATGCTTTCGCCCGGGAAGACGCTGCTGCCGTTCGCGCCGAAGGGCGAAGTGGAGTTTGCCCTCGATTCGCCGCGCCACTGCCGGATCGACGGGGAGCCGCCGCTTGTCTGCACGCTGAGCGGAATCAATTATGGGACGAAGGAGGCCGAGGCGGAGGTGATTCTGCGGGAGTTTGACGACTATCGGGGAACAAAACTTGCCGAACGGCGCTGGAAGGGGAAACTCCCGCCCGGCGGCGAAGTGGTGCGGCAGAAGTTGCCGGTGGAGCGGGAGGAGTACGGCGTCTATTCGCTCCGCGGCGAGTTCCGCACCGCGTCGGGGGAGAAGGGAACACTCTGGCCCTGCTGTTTCGCGGTGACCGGGAAATATCAGCCCGGAACGGTGGACCCCGCGAAGGACTTCCTGCTGGGGAGCGAGGAGAGTTTCGGATTCGAATACCCCGACATCAACGGCGGTCGGGCGTGGTACCATCTGAAAGGAGCTGATTTTTCGGAGTACAGCCGGCTTTCCGTCAATCGCGGGGTGCGTCTGCTGCGGCTCGGCAACGGCGCCTGGCGGGCGTTTGAGTGGAAGAGCGTCGAGCCGGAACGGGGCAAGTTCGACTTCCGGCGGGCGGACTATCTGGTGGATCATGCCCGGAAGCAGAACTGTTTCATTCTGGGGGTGCTCGGCAACAATCTGCTGAAGCGCCATCTGCCGGAATGGGCTTTGAAGCGTGGCAAATTGAGTGAGACCTTCAAAATTCACGGGCATCCGGCCGTCCTGCCGGATTTCGAAGACTGGCGGCGTTATGTGGCAACCACGGTACGCCACTTCAAGGGGCGGATTTTCTACTGGGAGATTTTGAACGAAGCGAATCTCACCACCACGCCGGAGGACTACGTGAAACTCCTGAAGATCGCCTTCGAGGAGTGCCGCAAGATCGATCCTTCAATCAAGGTGGTCGCTCCGAACGTCACCGGCGACCACGGCGGCGAGATGGGGGTGTTTCTGGAACGGTTCGGCAAGGCGGGCGGATTTCAGTACACCGACATCGTCTCGTTTCATCCCTACTCCTCGCGGGAGGAGGGGTCGCCGAACCCGTCGCGGACGGCGATCGATTCGATCCGCCGGACCATCGCCTCGTTCCGTCAGGGGTTGCCGCTCTGGAACACCGAACTTTACTACCTCTATGACAATCCGCCGCATCCGGTCGATGCCAGCAAGGGGCGCGCGTTTCACTTCATCCGGCGGATGCTGGTCGATCTGGGGGAGGGAGTGCGGCAGGAGACATTGCTGCCGGACAGCATGTTCTTCCGCCGGGACCGCCATCCCGGTTACGGTTACGCGGTGAGCCGGGTGGTGCGGCACCTGATTCCGTCGGAGCACTATGTCGCGGGCAACGCCTTTGCCCGCTTCCTGGAGGGGGCGGTGCCGGTGACGCGGCTGGAGACGCCGCGTGGCGTTACGCTCTACGTCTACCGGCAGCGGGACGGGAAGCCGATTGCCGCGCTGTGGAACTATGCGCCCGGGCTGGAATTTGACATCGCACTGCCGGGGGCGGATGAGGTGGAACTCTTCGACCTCTTCGGCAATCCGGTCAAATGGAACCCGAAACTTCGCGTGCCGCGCGACCCGCTCTACATCAAGGGGAAAAAGGATGTGGATGCACTGGTTCAGGCGTTGAAAAAGTGCCGGATTGTGTCGGAGACGGGGTACCGGATCACCCGGGCCGGATATTTCGTCAAAGAGGGAGTGCCGGCGGTTGCGGTGGAGTTTCGCAGTTACCGTTCGGAGCTGCAGAATCTCCGGGTGCGGCTCGTCTCCGCACCGGGAGCGAAGGCGGCATCGCCCGGCTCCTCTCCGCTGCGGCTCGAGCCGGGGAAAACCGCGGTCATTCTGCTGCCGGTTGCGGTTTCGGACGGGACCCGTCTTCCGGCAGGAACGGTGAAGGTGATGGTGTACGACGGCACGAGGACACAGACGGTTTCGCTGCCGGTGGAAGCGGTTTCTCTGCTGCGGGGCGGGGCGACAGTGCACCTCGGCACGCCGGACCGGCTGACCTTCGGGAAGGTGCCGGAGTATGATCCTGAGAATTCCTCGATGGAGTTTTCCGCAGCGGCGGATGAGCAATATTTCCATCTCTGCTTCGAGGTGAAGGATTCCCGCCGGGGGCGGCATCTGCCGTCGACGCCGTGGGAGATGGATGGGCTGGAGCTCTTCTTCGACCGCGCGCCGCTCTCTGACATGGAGCGGCGGGAGTACACCCGTAACGTGTTCCGGCTGTTCCTCTGTCCGGCGGCGGAGGGGCATCCGGCATTTCTGAAAGGGCAGGGCAAGGTGGATATTGCGGCACTGCGCTGGCAGGTGCGTGACACGGCGGAGGGGTATAGTGCCACCCTGGCAATTCCGTGGACGGAACTGCGCCTCGCTCCGGGTTCTCCGGTGCGGTTCGACGTCGCGCTCGACGATAACGACGGCGCCGGGCGGCTCACCCAGCTCACCTGGAGCGGCACCCGGAAGAACCACCTCTACCGGAACGGCTTCGGCATCTGGTTCCGCTGAAGTGAGCCTTCCGGCGGAATGGCCGCGCTCAGTCGGTGAACAGCCGGAGGCCGGCGAACATGTTGTGCAGTTTTTCGGCTTCAAACGGCAGATATTCCGCGATGGTGAAGCCGACTACGTCGGAGTGGTCGGCGATGCCGTGCAGCACCGCGGTCAGTTTTTCCAGCGTCATTCTGCCGCCGCCGGAACCGTCTCCGGTGAGTTCCGGATTGGCGAAGTAGGTGGCGCGAAAGAGATGCTCATCGAGCACATCGACATCGAAATGGATCAGAATGTGTTCGAAACGATCCAGAAAGTTCCTGATTTCGCCGTCGGAGACGAATTCATCCCGCTGGATTTTGTAGGAGACTCCGGCGCCGTTCAGAAAGTTTTCCTGATAGGAGTGGAGCGGCTGCAATCCGACGTACAGAATCTCATCCGCCCGGAACCGGCGGTGTTTCAGCATGCCGGCCAGCTGGGGCGCGCCGTTCCCCATGAGGGAGCCCAACACCATGGCGTGCGCGTTGGGGTAGCCGTCATTCGGCGTGGAGACATCCGGATGAGCGTCGATCCAGACGATGCCGGTGTTCTCATACCGGCCGTGCAGATAGTCGAACGGCGCCAGGGAAACCATGCAGTTCCCGCCGATGGTGATGATGCGGTCCGGCTGTTCGGCCGCGATTTTTCTCTGCGCATCCGCGATGCCTGCCAACACCTCCGCTTCTGCATAGAGGCCGTGGCGGATGGGTTTCTCTTTTCCGTCAGGCGGGGCGATCGAAACTTTGACCAGAGGCTGGCGGCGGTTTTCCGGCAGGATGGCGGCCATCAGAGCGGCTCCGAGATAGTAGGTTTCCAGACCGCCGCTGACGTAGTCCGGATAGAGTAAGCGAATGGTTTTCATGCTGCACCTCAAAGTTGTTGCCGCCGGTCGTCGACAGCTCCCCCGCTTCGGCGGCAATGGGAGAACTCGCAGGAAGGAAAACTACATCGAAAACCCGGTCCCGTCAAGTTGCAATCGGAGCGAAATCGAACGATTTCCGGGGCTGGCTGCTTTCACTCCCGGGGCAGGAAGTCGGCGTTGAGGTCCGGCGCGTGGATCCGGCCGAACTCCTCCGCCGGGAAGAACTCCGTGTCGAATGCGATCGTGCGGGCAGGACTCTGCTCCTCCGCCTCGGCGATGAGTTCGCGGACGGCGGCGCGGGTCATCTCCTCCGAAGGCGCCAGTATCGCGCCGGTGAGCCCCGGCTGCCGGGTGTGCCAGCTCCACGGGTTGAAGAAACCGACCGCATCCGGTTGATAGCCGGGCAGCTCCGCAGCGCGCCGCAGAAAGCGGATCAGCTTGTAGTTGCCGTAGATCAGCACCGCTTCAGGACGCCGTTCGGCGTGACTGGCCATCTCGTCGAGCGTACCGGCCGGGAGGCACTCCGGCTCCACCCCGGCGGCGAGACAGCTGTCGCGGAAGAGCGCCAACAGCCGGGCATGGAGCAGACTGGTGGAAGGATGGAGCAGAAAGGTGATCCTTCTGCGCCCGCGTGCGGCAAGGTGGCGGACCGCCGCCGGAATCGTCCGGGAGTAGTCCGCATAGACTGCGCTGAACCCCTCCTTTGACGGAGTGTCGAAGAGCATGACCGGGAACTTCCGCTTCGCCAGAACCCGTCCGACGGCGTGTTCGCCCGCCGCCTCGGTCGTGAGGATGCCATCCACCCGTGAGGCGAGAAAATTCTTCACGCCGTCGGCGACACGCTCCGGCTGCGACCCGGTCAATTCCAGCAGGAGCCGGTAGCCGGCGCGGGAGGCCTCCATCATCGCGGTTTCCGCCAGGGCGGCGTAGTACTGGTTGGTGATGCATCCGGTCAGCAGTCCGAGGGTCCGGGTTTTCCCCTGCCGGAGGGCGCGGGAGATGGCCGACGGCTGATAGCCCAGCTCCGCCGCCGCCTTCCGCACCCGTTCTGCCCGTTCGCGGGCGTCTTTCCGCACGCCGAGTGTCCGGCCGGAGAGCGCCCGCATCGCGGTCTTTTCCGGAACGCCGGCGCGCGCCGCCACCTCTTTGATCGTCACCATGAAGAAAATTCCTCGCTTTTTTCTACTATAACTGTCTTGGGAGTAATTTGCAAATTTTTCCAGAAAATTCGCACTTCTCCTTGCATTTTTTCGTGAGAAGGAGTACAATTAATTGTCAATCGAAGACAGTTAATGGCGAAGGAGCGAGACATGGCGTTTGATTTGGGGCGGATTCTCCGGAGCAGTCCGGAGGCGGTCGGCGGCGGGAAACTCTCCCCGCGTGCCTGGTTTTTTCATTTTTCCGACGAGGCGGAGGCCCGGCGGGGAGGGGAGGGAACTCTGCGCCTCCTGCTGGATGGCGAGTGGGAGTTCCGTTTCTTTTCCTCTCCCGACGAGGTGAACGGCGACCATCTGCCCGGTGCCGCGGGCGCGTGGGAGAAAATCACTGTCCCCGGATGCTGGGATATGCAGGGGTACGGCCACCCGCACTACACCAACATCGTCATGCCGTTCGACGAACTGCCCCCCGATCCGCCGAAGAAAAATCCGACCGGCGTCTACCGCCGGAACTTCCGGATTCCGGAGGAGTGGCTCGACCGGCGTCTGGTGCTTCGCTTCGACGGGGTGGAGAACTTCTTTGCGGTGTTTCTCAACGGTGAGGCGGTGGGGTTCTCCAAGGACTCCCGGGGGGCGTCGGAGTTCGATCTCTCCGGCCGGGTGCACGCCGGGGAGAATCTGCTTTCGGTGGTGGTGAGCCAGTTCTCCGACGCAAGCTACGTCGAGGATCAGGACCAGTGGTGGCATGCCGGAATCGTCCGCAGCGTTTCGCTTCACGCCATGCCGAAGAATCACATCGAGGATTTCTTCGCCGCCGCCACGCTGGATGAGTCGCTGCGGACCGGACTGCTCGATCTGGAGCTCATCGCCGGACTGGATGTCGCCGGCGGCTTTTCCGGGAAGAGCGACGGCATGACCGAGGTCGGCGCCACCGAACCGCAGGCGGGATGGTTCTTCCGGGTGAAACTCTATGACGGCACCGGGCGCGAAGTCCTCTCCTCCGAGAGCGCCGTCGCCGCCCGGAAAGGGTTCAAAGGGTATTTCAACCTCAAGGACCCGCGCCGCTTCTACTCCCGGCTCCGGCTGGAACTGCCGGGCGCGCGCCACTGGAGCGCCGAAGATCCCTTCCTCTACCGGCTGACGGTGACGCTCTGCCACCGGGTGCGGGGCGAGGTGGATTTCTCCGGCTGCCGGGTGGGATTCCGCCGGGTGGAGGTGGCCCATCGCGAACTGCGGATCAACGGCAAACCGGTGCTGATCTGCGGCGTCAACCGCCACGAACACGATCCGCACACCGGCCGGACCCTCACGCTCGAAACCATGCGGCGGGACGTCGAACTTATGAAGCGCTTCAACGTCAACGCCGTCCGCACCAGCCACTATCCGGACGCCCCGGAGTTTTACGAGCTCTGCGACGAATACGGCCTCTACGTTTTCGACGAGGCGAACATCGAGAACCACGCCTTCTTCTACGATCTGTGCATGAATCCGGCGTGGGCCTTCCCCTACATGGACCGGGCGATCCATCTGGTCACGCGCGACCGGAACCACCCCTCGGTGATCGTCTGGTCGCTCGGCAACGAGTCGGGAATCGGCCCCAATCACGCGGCGGCGGCGGCGTGGATTCGCCGGGTCGATCCATCGCGGGTCTTCCTCTGCGAGCGGGCGATCTATTCGCAGGAGGGGGGCTGGCTGCCCAATCTCAACCGCGAACTTACCGACATCATTGCGCCGATGTATCCGGATGTGCGGACCATCATCAACTGGGCCTCCTATCCGACCGACGACGAACGGCCGATGATTCTCTGTGAATTCTCCCACGCGATGGGCAACAGCAACGGCTCTCTTGCGGACTATTTCGCCGCCTTCCGCCGCTGTCATGGACTTCAGGGCGGCTTCATCTGGGAGTGGATCGACCACGGTATCGCCCGGAAGGACGATTCCGGGCGGGAGTACTGGGTGTACGGCGGCGACTTCGGCGACGAACCGAACGACTCCAACTTTGTGACCGACGGGCTGGTGTTTCCGGACAGAACGCCGCACCCCGGCCTGTACGAATTCAAAAAACTGGCCCAGCCGGCGGAGTTCCGCGCGGTCGATCCCGCTTCGGGGTTGATCGCCATCGTCAACCATCGCTGTTTCACCGACCTCTCCGACTGCGAACTCGAATGGGAGGTGACCGTCGACGGCCGGAGCGTCGCGGCGGGGAGGGCGGCACTGCCGCCGCACGAACCGGAGAACTTCATCCCCGACTTCGCCGGGGCCGAGCGGCACGACATCTTCAACGAGGAGCCGCACAACTGGTTTGCGATGAAACTGCCGGTCCGGGAGCCGGCCGGCCTGCGGGCGGGGGAGGAGTGTTTTCTCAATCTGCGGCTGGTTCTGCGCGAGGCGAATTGCTGGGCGGAGGCCGGGCATGTGGTGGCGTCCGAACAGTTCGCGCTGCCCTTCCGCTCCTTCGCCGCGCCTGCGGCGGTCGCCGGGATTCCGGTGGAACCGGTCTTCGACGACGACGGACGCTTTTCGCTCACCTGCCGCGACGAGAGGCTGATCGAACGCGGACCGGCGTTCAATGTGATCCGGGCGACGACCGACAACGACTGCATCCGGCGGGAATTCGGCAACCCGGAGTTCCCGTGGCGACCGGCGAACCGCTGGCTTCAGGCGGGGTATTTCGATTTCCGGCGGGAATCGTGTGAAAGCCGGGCGATTCCGGGAGGCAGGGAGACGGTGAGCAGTTACGCAACGCCGGGAGGGAAGCGGATCCGCTTTTCCGAACGTGTCCGGGTCACGGAGGGGAACTGGATCGAAGTGGAGAACCGTTTCGAGTTGGAGGAGGGGATCGACGATCTGCCGCGGCTCGGCGTGGAGCTGGAACTGCCCGGACTCTTCGAGACGGTCGAATACTTCGGGCGCGGGCCGCACGAGAACTACATCGACCGCTGCGCCGCCGCTGAAGTCGGACTTTACCGCACCACGATCGATGCGATGCATGTGCCCTACATCATGCCGCAGGAGAACGGTCACCGCACCGGTGTGCGGCGTCTGAAACTCGGCGGGGCGAAGCTCCGGTATGCGCTGGAGTTCCTCGCGCCGGCGCCGATGGAGTTCTCCATCGGGCGGTATCCGATCGGGGAACTCCAGACGAAACGGCACGAGCATGAGTTGCGCGACTCCGGGAAGGTGTGGCTTCACCTCGATCTGCGGCAGCGCGGCGTCGGCACCGCCAGCTGTGGACCGGATACGCTGCCGCAGTACCGGATTCCGGCGGGCGATTATCACTTCCGCTGCCTGCTGCGGGTGACCGAAGCGTGAGCGAAAAAAACGCTCCGCGCTCCCCGGAAACAGGGGGCGCGAAGCGGAGTTGGTGAACGGAACATTCCCGCTCAGAAGCGGAAGTCGCGCTTGCCGGCGTGCATTTCCTGCAGATGCTCCTTCGCGATGGCCCGGACCTTTTCGTTCGGGATGCGGAGCAGTTCCGCGGCGATGACCGCTTCGCCCTTCTTCCGGGTGTCGGGGGAGGCGTAGTCCTCCAGATACTCGTTGAGGGTCATCAGCGCGTTCGGCTGACAGCAGTTGGCGATCTGCCCGGACTTCACCAGGTGCATGAAGCGGTCGCCGGTGCGTCCTTCGCGGTAGCAGGCGGTGCAGAAGCTCGGGATGTAGCCGAGTTCGAGCAGCCAGTTGACCACCTGATCGAGGGTGCGGTTGTCGGAGACGTCGAACTGAGCGGAGTTCTCCTCCTCGGTCTCCTGCTTGACGTAGCCGCCGACGCTGGTGCGCGACCCGCCGGAGATCTGGGAGACGCCGAGCTTGAGCACCCGTTCGCGCGCCGCTTTCGATTCGCGGGTGGAGATGATGAGCCCGGTGTAGGGAACCGCGATGCGGAGCACCGCGACGATCTTCTCGAAGATTTCGTCGGAGATGGCGTTGGAGAAGTTCTCCGGATTGATGTCGTCGGCGTGGCGGATGCGCGGCACGCTGATCGTATGGGGCCCGACCCCCTTGGCCGCTTCGAGGTGTTCCGCGTGCATCAGCAGCCCGACGAAGTCGTAGCGGTAGAGGTTCAGCCCGAAGAGGACGCCGCAGCCGACGTCGTCGATGCCGCCCTCCATCGCGCGGTCCATCGCCTCGGTGTGGTAGGCGTAGTCATGTTTCGGGCCGGTCGGATGCAGCTCCTCGTAGGCCTTCTTGTTGTAGGTCTCCTGGAAGAGGATGTAGGTGCCGATGCCGGCCTCCTTGAGTTTGCGGTAGTTCTCGACGGTGGTGGCGGCGATGTTGACGTTGACCCGGCGGATGGCGCCGTTCTTGTGCTTGATGCTGTAGATGGTCTTGATGCTTTCGAGGACGTATTCGATCGGGTTGTTCTTCGGGTCCTCGCCGGTTTCGAGTGCGAGCCGCTTGTGCCCCATGTCCTGCAGGGCGATCACTTCGGCGCGGATCTCATCCTGGGTGAGCTTCTTGCGGCGGATGTGGGTGTTCGAGCGGTGATAGGGGCAGTAGGTGCAGCCGTTGATGCAGTAGTTCGAGAGGTAGAGCGGAGCGAACATCACGATCCGGTTGCCGTAGAATTTCTGCTTGATCTCCATGGCGAGGTGGCGGATCCGCTCATTTTCTTCGGGCAGTTCGCATTCGAGGAGGACGGCGGCTTCGCGGTGGCTGAGCCCTTTGCACTCCTTCGCCTTTTCGAGGATGGAGTCGACCAGTTCCCGGTTGTTTTTGTTGGCGGCGGCGTAGGCGAGCGTCTGCTGGATCTCGTCGTCGTCGATGAATTCGGTCGCAACGGATGATTTCGGGTTGTACATATCTTTTCTCCTGGTTGGTTGATTCCGATTATTTCGCCGAGTCTCCGGGCAGTCGGGAGTAGAGGGTTTTGACGCTGATACCCTTGACCATGCCGAGTTTGCCGGAGAGCGAACTGATGACGTCGTTGGGGGCGTCGATCACGAGACTGATGATGCAGACGTTCTGTTTCCGGTAGGGGATGCCCATGCGTCCGACGATGTAGGGAACGTATTCGTGAAGGATGCGGTTGATCTTTTCGGAGGCTTCGGTATCCTCCACGATGATGCCGATGAGGGCGATTCTGCTTTCCATGGCGCTCGAACTCCTGCACAAAAAAATCCCCGGCGCGCCTGAAATGCAGTAGCGCGCCGGGGATGTCATGCGAACCCGGCCGGTTGCCGCCTTCAGGATCGGGAGAATTTCTCCCTCGCCGTTGGAACGTTTCAAACCATTGATCTCCCCGGGCGCCGGGCCGGAGCCTTCTGCCGCGGGATTTTTTCTCTTCTTATAGTATAATTCAGAATTCTGTTTTTACAAGTTTTTTTGAGAATTATTCTTGAGTTTTATTCTCTTTCTCAGAACGAGTGGAGGAGGAAATGAAATTTTTTTCCCGGACAGCAAAGTTTGCGTGCAGATGCAGGGCGATCCGGATTCTCTCCCGGTCCACCGAGTAGAATTCACCCGGCAGAATCACTTTGATCGCTTTGAACTGCACCTCATACGCGGCATCGCGGGGAACGAAGCGGGAGAGATCTTCCATTCTCACCACTTTCCGGCCCAGTACATTGGCCAGCCGTTCCGCTTCGGCGAAGAGTTTGCGTGCGGCGCGGGGGTATAAGCGGTCCAGCTCCGGCTGCGGATTTTTCAATCCGAAATAGATTGCACCGAACCGGCCGTCGCGCGAAGCGCCGCAGAAAGGCGTCAGCCCCGCCTCCCGGCCGCAGTCGAGCAGACGAACCGCCAGCTCCTCGTCCGGCGGCAGCGTGAGAAGCAGGAGTTTGGTCACGTTGGGCTCAAAGGGAGTCTCCGCCGCCCGGTAATCGCTGAAGTTGTCCGTGCCGTAGTTGACGGAGATCACGTCGCAACTTACGCCGGGGAAGTCGCGACGGACTTTTTCACTAAACGTTTTTTTCTGTTTTCGTGCGGAGCAGGAATCAGGGGCGGATTTCAATCCGTTTCAAAATCCGGCATTCTCCTTTTTTCAGCGAAAGGTGGAATTTCGAATTGGTTCCAACTGTCTTCCCGTTCTGAAGATCGACCGTTTTGCAGTTTTCCCCCGGATTGATTTCATAGAGGCCGTCTTCCGGAGCGCAGATGCTGAGATAATTTCCCCGTCTCTGCACGTAGGCCGGGCGGTCCGTATACAGATGCACTCCCGCATATGCCGCAAAGGCACGGTAGAGTTCCGGCGGAACGGCGGTGGTGCCGCAGAACAGCGCGGGAACTCTGCCCGGCCGGAGGAGAATGGCCGGGGCTCCGCTGCGGTATTCCGCGAGAACGAGGTCGCCTTCCTGCGGCACGGGAGAGAGTACCGGATTGCCGGTTTCCTCCATTTTTCCGCTCCCGGCGGGAGCCAGACCGAATTGTATCCCGGCGGGTGTCGGACGGATGGCGAAGGATTCATTTTCCAGTTGTCGAACCTGGAATCCGGTCGTTTGTTCGACCGTGCCGGTTGAGAATTGCCCGGTAGAGAGATCGAGCCAGCCCGGTGCCCAGCACCAGAAGGTCGGTGTGTGCTTCGCGGTTGCCCGGAGCTGCCGCCGTTGTTGCCCGGTCAGAGCCCACGCGGAGGTGATGATGTTAAGTTCGGAACGAACTTTGCCGGCCAGCAGATCATCCAGCAGATATTGACCGGTGGAGGCTCCGGTGCGTGCCCGTGCCGCACGGCCGTTTTTGATCAGCGGATAGGAAACGGCGGAGTTGTAGTTCCGTCGGAATCCGGCGGGGGAGAGATAGAGCAGGGAGGTTTCATCGACGATCTCGGCAACCTGAGGAACGATGGGGATCTGCTGATCCCGCATTTCCGCATCGAGTGAATCGGTTTCCCGCATCAGCTTCCAGAGTTCCGGGTCGGAGAACCATCCCGCGCCGAAAAGATCCATCCACCAGATGCCGAAGCCGTGAAAGGTCGCAAAAGCCAGATTGCGGCGCAGGAGAAAGAGGCTTTCGGTAAGCGTCATTGCGCCGTTTTTCCAACCCGGTGCCCGGTTGCCGTTCCGGTATGCGGTGTGAGTGCTGGTGTCGTCTTCGTTCAACCAGAGCTTTCCGGCCAGCAGAATGGAATCCGCCGCGGTCATCGTCGTACTGCCGCCGCCGAGTTGACGGTCGAGATAGGAAATCGGACCGGCGAGCAGGTCGACATCCGGCGATGCCAGCACCCGGCGCAGGGCGTAATGGCCCGAACAGGCCGGACTGTTCGCAATTGCGGAAAATTCCGAAAGATATCCGTAAAAGAGAATGCACAGCCGCCGTTTCCCCGTCTCTTCACGCACCGTTCGCGCCATCGTGAGCACCGTATCGGCCATCTCCTTCTGGAGGAAGAAATGGAAGTCGATCAGCGGGGCGTCTTGCCGGGGGGAGAGCAGAGAATTCTGCCGCTCCTTCTGCCGGTATGCCGGGGAAGGAATCTCCGCGTTTTCCGGAGAGATATCCGGCTGCTGCCAGGCGCGTTGCAGGGCGTCTGCTGTTTTGTACTTTTCAGTCAGGTACTTGCGCCAGGCCCGGCGGGTCGCTTCGTCGTATCCGCTTAAGATTCTGCGCTGGGAGCGGTAGTAAAACCATTCATGGGTGTTGCCGCCGGTGGGGTGATAGCCCGCCATGTTGTCGGGAAAATTCTTTTCGCAGTAACGGATTGCTCCGCGCAGGACCTCCGCCGCGTCCCGCCGGTAGCGGAGCGAGGAGATGGAGGGATATCCTCCATTGCCTCCGGAGGTGAATTTCATCATCTCCCCGGGATAGCGCTTTTTCCACCATTCCGGAGGGGTGCGCAAATCGATGCGCGGAATCAGCTGCGCTTTCGGATTCTCTTTCAGAATGATGCGGCAGATCCGGTCGAGCACGGAGTAGTCGCTGTTGCCGTCGGCATCCGGCCAGAGATTGTCGATGGGGAAGGTGACGAAGTGAATGCCGGATTCGGCGGCGAGTTTCACCTGGGTCCGGAGCGTGGTCCCGGGATAGGTCAACGCCTGAGGAACCGCCGTCTGGTGATAGAGGGAGGAGGTTAAATTCTGTTCCCGGTCCGCACGGGCGCGGCAGAGGACAACGTAGTCCCGGTTTTTTTCCACCGGGATTCCGTAGAGGATCAGGTGGAACTCCCCAAGCTTTCCGGAGGGATCCCCGGGCGAGGCAATTCGCAGCGTTCCGCCGGGAATCCCCGGGGCAGGGTGGTTGGAGATCGTGGCGGGTATCGGCATCTTTTTGCCATTCTTCCATTTCCCGGTACACCAGAAACTGATATCCGGATCGATCTTTTCGCCGTCGAAGCGGTAGCGTTTGACGGTGCGGCCGGTTGTGACATCGCGCACTTCAATCCGGGAGAACCGAATTTCCTCCGGTTTCCGTTGAAACGCCAGACTGAAGAAACGCAGGTGCAGCGCCGCATTGTCACAGCTTTTCAGAATGGAGAAGCGGAGCGTGAAATCACTCCATTGCGGTCTGACCGTGGCGATCTCCTGCGCTGTTTTGCTGACATAGACCATCCGGGCGGAAACGGGAACGCCGTCTTTCCGAATCACCGGAAGACCTTGACGGCCATCCACCTGGAATTCGGCGCCGCGGCAGAACAGCGAAGAGAAGAAAAGAAGAGTGAGCAGGTATTTCATCGGGAGGCCTTTCACTGGTTCAGTTGGGTCATGCCGTCCTGCGCATAGGCGTAACGGATCTGATTGGTGGTGTCGGTGTAGAGCTGGCCGAAGGAGAGTGTCGCCGCATGACCGTCAACGAACCCTGCGGTGGTTCTCTCGGCGTGGATCAGGTGAATGCGCCGCTCATGCGCCTGATAGGTGTAAAAGAAACTGCTGCCGCCGCCGCCGTTCTGATAGCCGGTCCACGGCTTCTGGTGTCCTCCGCGGGCGCTGTCGGCGATCAGTAGAAAACGCGAGGGAGAGCTGACGCGGCCCGGAATGAGAAATCCCCAGGTGTTGTTGCGGGAGACATCGAAGCAGGAACCGACTCCGTTTGCCGTCAGAAGATCGGTTTCCATGTAATGGGCGATCCGTTCCATGCCGTAGGAGACCTGATCGTCGGAGAAGGAGAGCAGATCCTTCGGTGCGTACTGGTTGGAGGGACAGACCAGCATGGCCGGTTTCAGGTAGCCGAGGTTTTCCGGCCGGTTCCCGGTCACCAGCAGATTGTACCAGCACTTGGCGTCTTTGGTGATTCCGGCAATCATGCCGTAGTCGTTGTCATATTGAAGCAGCGCCAGCATGCACTCCTTCTTCTGGTTCAGACAGGTAATTGTCCTGCCCCGTTCGCGCGCTTTGTTCAACGCCGGGAGCAACATGGCCGCGAGGATGGCGATGATCGCAATAACGACGAGGAGTTCAATCAAGGTAAAAATTTCTCTTCGTGCGGACAGGCTTTTACTTCTCATATGCGTTCTCCTTCTGGGGTGAGATTGTTTTCACCGAACTGCGAACAAAGATTTTTTGCGGCTCTATAAGCTGAATTTGCTGTTCCGGATTCCGGATCAATTCTTCAACGGCGTCGAGTATCGTGTCCATGTAGTGGGCAAGATCGACGCCGACGCAGGTCAGGGGAGGAAGGAAATATTGACTTGCGTTGAGTCCCTCGGTGCCGATTACGCTGATGTCGTCGGGCGTCTGGTATCCCGCCGCGGCCAGGGCGCAGATCGCCGTTTTCGCCGAGCAGTCGCAGAGCGTGGAAAGGGCGGTGAAGTCGGGTTTCTTATGCTTGAGAAAGTTGATGAGAAACGGATATACTTTCTCGCCGGCGTTTTCCCCGTTCTGTACTGCCGCATCGAGCAGACGAACCTTTGCCCCGAGCAGTTCTGCTGTTTTCAGAAAACCCGCCGCCCGCTGGTTCATGCACCAGTTGTGCGGCTGGGAAAAGAGCAGGGCAAGTTTCCGGTGACCGTTGCGGATCAGATATTCGGCGGCCAGCATGCCCCCTTCGAAATAGGAGGCGGAGACAAAATTGAGATTCAGCTCTCCGTACTGGTGGTTGATGATCAGAATCGGAATCCGGGAGTTCTGAATCTGATCGATATCCTCCGCCGTCAGCGGACTCGGCGGCGAAATCAGAATCGCCTTGAGATTTTCCTGCTGCCGGATCGACCGGAAGGAGGCGCGGAACGAGTGGGTGAGGGGAAGAATCCGCAGATTGCGCCGCGCCGCGCGCCGTTTCAGACACTCCTGCTGTTCCATCCGGACCGTGGAGGGCCAGTTGCTGGTGATGAGCGCGATCGCCTGGGAGTCCGCCTCTTCACAGAGATAGGTGTACAGTCCGTCGGAACGCTTGCGGAGCAACCCCTCTTCCCGCAGCCGCCCGAGTGTCCGGTCGATCAGCAGCTGACTCACACAGTAGGAACGCATCAAAGCGCGGATCGACTGGAGCCGGGTGTCGGGCGGCATCCTGGTAATGTCCTGCTTCATCTGCAGATAGAGCTGTTCCGATTTTTCCGAAGCCATATTTCCCTTTGCACTTGTCCCTTCAATTTCAAGTATAGTGTATTGATACATTCATGTCAAGATGTATTAAATAAAAAAGATGATTTTTGCCGGAATGTTTTTTACAAT
>NZ_DBEXAY010000321.1:0-8572 GCF_048170485.1 Victivallis sp.
GTTGGTGTCGAGCAGAAATATCAGAGCGCTGTCCGGTGAGAGGCGCATGGCGCCGACGGTGCGGTAGCGCCACTCGCCGGCGGGGGGATCGGTGTTGACGAACTTCTGCCGGGTCAAGTAGAGCAGCGCTCCATACCGCCCCCCCGCGGAGAAGGGGTGGAGATGAAGATGCCCCTCGATGGCTTCGCGCAGTGTGGCGCGGGCGGCGAGGCGGACCTGCCGCTCCAGTTTTTCGGGCGTGTTGAACCGTTCGCGGCCGTCGTTGTCGGCGTGGAACGTCAACCGCGCGCGGAAGGCGTCACCGGCACCGTGGATCACCACCGTTGCGGTGCGGCGTGGAACATATTTCTGAACCTCCGTCTTCCATTCGTCCGGAACGGTGATGCGGAACACGTCATCCGCGGACATGCGGATTGGCACCACCGCCGCCGCCGGAATGGAAACGGCAACCGCCAGCAGAACAGCCGCCGAAAGGCGGATTCCTCTCTTCATCGTTCGAAACTCCCTCTTGCTGAATACTCAGTAATGTACTGCCGCCGATGCGGTTTTCAAAGCGGGAGTAGAGAAAATCACATTACTTTCCGGCAATCTTGTTTGAGGTTGCTCGGAGAGACATTGCCGGACACCGGATCATTCTTCGAATGCTGTCAGGGAACAGCGGTGCGTTCCGGAGCCGTCCGGGGCGACGGCTCTCTTTTTCTCAAAAAAAACTGCGGTTCCGATGAGATCAGGAACCGCAGTGTGCTGACTTCAGAGAGTCCTACTTCACTTCGAAGAGTTTCACGCTGGAGATTTCCACCGTGCTGCCGGCCGGAGCCAGACCGATGGCGAGCATGGGGACGCGGTAGTTGCCGGAGATGTCCTCCGCAGTGGAGAAGTTGAGCGCGGCGACCGTCGGAACTCCTTCCTTGAGCTGGATGGTTTTGCCGCGGAGGCTGGTCCACGGTTTCTGGTTGAGGGAGATGTTCATGGCGATCTTGAGATCGGTGCTGGATTTGATGGTCACTTCCGCACGATAGTGCACGCCCGCCTTGAATCCCTTGTTGTAGGGTACGATAAACTGTGCGTTGTAGAGATTGGCTTTGTCGGCCTTGTTCGTCTTGACGGTGATTTTCACCACGCCGTTTCTGACGGTGGTGGACGCTTCCAGATCCTTCACCTTCCAGAAGGTGAAGTTCTTCTTTTCCGGCTGGAATACCGCTTCTTCAAGCAGATTTTCCGTCGCGGCGGTCCCCGCGAATGCGGCAAAGACGCAGAGCGCGAGAACGGTCAGAATCTTCTTCATTTTTATAGAACCCCTTGTTTATAATCGTTTGACCATGTCGCAAGACATGAATATAAAATATACCATATCGACGAGGGGTTGTCAAACGACAAGTGCATATTCCAGAGAAAAAAACGTTCCGGAGGCATCCTCCGGAACGTCGGTACAGTCTGGTCGTCGGCTTACTTTATTTCAAAGCACTTCACGTTGGAAATTTCCACCGTGGTATCGGCTTTCGCCAGCCCGAGGCCGAACATTGGAAGGCGGTAATTGCCTGTCACATCTGCGGCGGGGCTGAAGGTGAGAACGAGAGCCTTCGCCTCGCCGGCTTTCAGGTCGAAATCTTTGCCTGTCAGCTGTGTCCACGGTTTCTGGTTGAGGGTGATCGCCATTTTGACCTTCAGGTCCGCACTGGATTTGACCGTCGCTTCCACCCGGTATTTCACGCCCGCTTTGAACCCTTTGCTATAAGGAACCATAAACTGCGCATTGTAAGGATTCTGTTTTGCCGCATTGTTCGCTTTGAACATAATTTTCACTGTGCCGTCGACAACGCTGGCGGCCGTCTGCAGATCCGGTGTATTCCAGAAGCCGAACCCTTTTCTGGGGGCCTGAAATGCCGACTGGTGAATCAGAGTTTCCGCCGCTCCGGCAACGAGGGTGCTGAAGGCGCAGAGGAGGAGAAGAGGGAGGATTCTTTTCATGGTTGCAACTCCTTTCTTTGTGTGTAACCCGTACAATGACGGAATATTATCTATTATATCATGAAAATTGCGGTTTGTCAAATTTTCAATTTCCCTTTGCAATTCCCTTTCTCTTTTTTCGTTGCCGCTTGAAAAAACGATTCGGAAAGATTAAATTAATTGCATTTTCAAAACCGCTGAAACGAATCCCTTTCATCATGAATATTCTGAAAAAATTTCTCTCGTATTACCGTCCGTACCGGACTCTTTTCTGGTGCGATATGGGGTGCGCTCTGACGGTTTGCGCAATCGATCTGGCGTTTCCGCAGATCCTCAAGCTGCTCACGACCGGACTCTTTACCGAAGGAGCGGAAGCGATATTGAGAGCTCTCTGGCTGATCGGCTGCGGTCTGCTGCTGATGTACGTCGTCCGCTACGGCTGTCAGTATTTCATCACCACCTGGGGGCATGTGATGGGCGCGCGCATGGAGAGCGACATGCGGCAGGATCTCTTCGATCACTACCAGCGGCTCAGCTTCTCCTACTACGACCGCAACAATACCGGAGAAATGATGTCCAAACTGGTGAGCGATCTCTTCGACATCTCCGAACTCGCTCATCACGGCCCGGAAAACATCGTCATCTCTCTGCTCAAAATCATCGGTTCTTTTGCAATTTTGATGTTCATCAACGTGCCGATGACGCTGATTCTGCTTGCCGTGACGCTCCTGATGGCTGTCTTCTCCATCCGCAAAAACCGGCGGATGCACGCGGTTTTTTTGGACAACCGGCGCAAGATCGCCGGCGTCAACGCCCGGGTTCAGGACTCCCTCTCCGGCATCCGGGTGGTGAAATCTTTCGCCAACGAGGAGTTGGAACGGGGCAAGTTCAGCCACTCCAATCTGCAGTTTCTCGACTCCAAGGTGAGCAACTACAAGGTCATGGGCAGCTTTCATGCCGGAAACGGGTTCTTCCAGGGGTTGCTCTACACCTCGATTCTGGTCAGCGGCGGCTGGTTCATCGCCCGCGGCACCCTCGCGCCCGGGGAGCTGGCCATCTACGCACTGTACATCGGGATCTTCATCAACCCGGTCGAAGTGCTCATCAATTTTACCGAGCAGTTCCAGAAGGGGTACGCCGGATTCAAACGTTTTGTCGAGGTGATCGAGACGGTGCCGGATATCGTCGACCGGCCGGGCGCGCATCCTCTGCGGGTGACAGAAGGGGAGATCGTGTTCGATCAGGTTTCGTTTCATTATGACGCCGGGCGGGAGATTTTTCACAATCTCAATCTCCGCGTCGCTCCCGGCCGGACGCTGGCGCTGGTCGGACCCTCCGGCGGCGGAAAAACGACGCTCTGCTCTCTGGTGCCGCGCTTCTACGATGTGACCGGCGGCAGAGTGTTGATCGACGGGGAGGACATCCGCGATGTGACGCTCAAGTCGCTCCGCGGTGCAATCGGCATTGTGCAGCAGGAGGTGTATATGTTCTCCGGCACTCTGCGCGAGAACATCGGCTACGGCAGGCCGGGCGCCACCGACGAAGAGATCATCGAGGCCGCGAAGCGGGCGAACATTCACGATTTCATCATGTCGCTGCCCGACCAGTATGATACCTATGCGGGGGAACGCGGGGCGCGCCTCTCCGGCGGGCAGAAACAGCGGATTTCGATTGCGCGGGTTTTCCTCAAGAATCCGAAGATTCTGATCCTTGACGAGGCGACCAGCGCGCTCGACAACGAGAGCGAGCGGCATATACAGAGTGCGCTCGAAGAGCTTTCGCGCGGGCGGACCACCATCGTGATCGCCCATCGGCTGAGCACGATCCGCAACGCCGATGAGATCATCGTCATCAACCATGCCGGAATCGAGGAGCGCGGCACCCACCGCGAGCTTCTCGAGCGTGACGGGCTCTATGCCCGCTATTACCGGATGCAGTTCGAAGGCGCCGATGAGCTCGGATATTGATCATTTTTTTGGACTCCATTGATTGATTTGCCGTTTCTGCATATTTGTCAAAATTGCCCAAGCGTATCTTCTGTTATGAAATTATACTAAGATGCGGAACAACCATTTATCCAAGGGAGTGTCAACGATGTTCTGGAAGAAGCTGGATCTTGAAGTCTCGCTTAAGCCGTTTGCCGACCATTCTGAGGCCGGAATCCGGGCTGTGGGGCAGAAGATTTTTTCACAGTGGCGGACAATGATTGAGAATGCCGAAGAGGTCTCGCTGATGTTCTGGGCCGCCGACGGTTCGGAAATTCTCGAATACAACGGGAAGATGGAAGACCGTTTTGAATGGTGCAAGTGGATCGGCGTCGCCAATCCGCACGGCATCTCCTCGAACGTGCCGCCGGATCAGAAAACCATCCACGAACACCCCCGGTACTATATGGAGAATCCGCCGGAGTTCACCTACGGGGACTTCAAACGTGTGATCGACGTGTTGCGCGAGCAGTTCCGGGAGATGTACGGCAGACGGTTGCGGATGGGGGCGACCTTCGATTCCGGGCCGGAGTTCGCGGTCTCCGACTTCAAGTACAAGCGTCACCCGGAGATCTGCCGCGGTTTCTGCCTGGGCGGAAAGACCTTCGTCTGCTGCTACACCACGCTGCATGCCGACGACCGCTCCTACGCCGGGTTCCCGCAGGGAATTCCGGAGGGGACCTCGTTCGGCACCTTCCTGGGGCGGCAGGCGCAGCGGTATCTTACGGATATGGGGTTCGACTACTTCTGGCTGTCGAACGGCTTCGGTTTCGGCATGGAGACCTGGGGGGCCTGCGGAGCAATCTTCAACGGGCAGAAATTCAACCCGGAAGAGGCGCACGCGACCAAGGAGGCGATGTTCCGATTCTGGAACGATTTCCGGCGGGAGTGCCCCGATTTCCCGCTGGAAACGCGCGGTACCAACCTCACGACCGGCATGGATCTTGCCAGCGACGCCACGCCGACCCGCGAAATCTACCGCGAGGTGCATGATATCGAAGCGCCGGTCAATTCGCCGTGGGCGGCGTTGAACGGTGACTTCGGCATGGAGCTTGCCGGCTGGATGAGCCACATGGCGGAACTGCCGAAAGGGAAGGGGTATCCCTTCCGCTACTACATTCACGATCCCTGGTTTGTCAACAGCCCCTGGCTGGACCGTTACAGCCGCAGTCCCTACGACATCTATCTGCCGCTCTCGGTCACCCGGCTGCGGGGGGATGGCTCGGTGGAGGCCTCCAATGCGCTTCATCTGCTCTCGATCGACGACTCCTACGGGCGGATGCCCGATCTGGTGCCGGTGGAGGTTTCCGGATATCTGTACGATGCGGAATGCACGCAGGCGGACGCCGCGGGGCCCTTCATCTGGGTCTATCCGTTTGAGGAGTACCACAACGAGGTTTACGCGGGGCGTCGTCTCGAGCAGATTTTTGCCGACGACTATCTGATCCGCGGCGCGATCAACGCCGGATTCCCGGTCAACACGGTGATCTCCAGCACGAACTTCGTCAAGGCGGTTGAATCCGGCGTGGAGTTCCGCGACCGGGTGCTGGTGATGTCCACGATTTTCGACATCACGCCGGCGGTGCTCGCCGCGGCGGAGAAGCATCTTTGCTCCGGCGGCAGGATTCTCTTCTACGGCCCGGCGCGCGGGGAAGCGATTGAAAAACTGCTCGGCGTGGTCCCGGCCGCTCCGATCGAAGGGGAGATGGTGCTGGAAGGGGTTGAAGCGTTCAGCAAGTGCAATGCCGTCCGCCACCTGCCGGTCTACTCCGGCGGGCCGCTCGATTGTGTGGCGGATCCCGCTGCCGGAGCGGAGATTCTGGCGGAGTACGTGCAGGAAGGCGAACGCCGTCCCGCCGCCCTGTACCGCACCGTCGGCAAGGGCGGAATTCTCTGGATTCGCGGCACGAACTCCTTTGAGATCCAGCCGGGGCACTACAATCCGACAGCGTTTGCGCAGGATCGTTATTTCTACTGTGAGAAACTGTTCCGTTACCTGCTCGGGCGGGTCGGCTTCGAGATCGAATTTCACAAGGTCGATCCGCTGCTGCCGGATGACTGCATGACGTTGCGCTGGCACGCGAACGGGCTCTATCTGGTTGCCTATTCGAAGAACACCACGGGGGATCGCTCCTTCCGCTTCCCGGACGGGGCGCCGGTGTTCAGCCGCTGTGACACCGTACTGCGGAACAACCATGCCGTCTATCACTGCGAGCGGGCGGTCAATCAGGAAGGGCGGATATTCGTCACCGGCGACGATTCGGTGATCACCTGCCGCGATGTGCCGCAGTGCTTCCCCGGCATTCAGCGCCGGATTGAGGTGGATGGGCTGAAGAATGCGACCGTGGTCTATCGCCCGGATGTGTTCGAGGGGATGACCTTCAACTTCAGCAGCGGGAAGGAGCTGACGAATTCCTCGCTGTGGTCGAAGTCGGAGTACCAGGCCGAACTGGTTCACGACGCGATCGGGCCGAAATTCATCCTGCGGAACGTTACCGGGATGCTGGTGATTTCCCGCGGCGTGCGTTGTGAAGCCTGCGCTTCCGACCGCTGAACGGAACAGGTTGCATGGACGGCGGGAGGGCGATTGTTCGTCCTCCCGCCGTTTTTTCCGGAACCTCATGGGAAAAGAAGATTTTTTTCTTCAACTTTTGCAAAAAACCGCCGCGGAACGGGGATTCCATTCCGCGGCGGTTTGCGGTTTTCAGACTGGCACTCAGTCGTCGAGTTCGCCGTCTTCCAGCCCGAGCGGAAGCGGCGCGGGCTGCTTGCAGGTCGATTCCAGCATCACCTTGGCGCCGAGCTGGCTCGACTTGTCGAAGGCGAGCATGATTTCCAGCGCGTGGAACGCGAGTTCGCCGGAGGCGCGGTGCGGCCGGCCCGACTTCAGCGCGTTGATGATGTCCGCCGCGCCGATGCTGCGCGAATTGGTGGTGTAGCCGTGCGAAAGCGGGCACTCCACCCAATCCTGGTAGTCGTTGCGGAAAATTCTCACCGGGCCGCCGAAGGTGTTCGGGTCGGGCACCTGAAGCGTTCCCTCGCTGCCGTAGATCTCAATCGGCGCGTGGCCGTGCTTGTAGACCTCGAAGCTGGTGATGACGGTGATCAGCGCGCCGCACTGGAATTCGATCACGCCGGTCAGGTGGGTGGTGACGTTGATCGGGTAGACGTGCGGAACCGTGTCCGGACCGCCGACGCGGGTTTCCGAACCCTTGGTCGTCATGGCGGTGACGCTCTTCGCCGGACCAAGCAGGTTGATGAGCGCGGTGATGTAGTAGGGGCCGAGGTCAAGCATCGGACCCGCGCCGTAATCGAAGAAGAAGGGGGCGTGTGCCCACTTTTCCGGACCGCGGCCGAGCACCATCGCGGTACCGGCGATCGGCTTGCCGATCCAGCCGTCGTCGATCAGCTTGCGCGCGGTCTGCTGGCCGCCGCCGAGGAAGGTGTCGGGAGCGCAGCCGATGCGCAGGTTCTTTTCTGCGGCGAGCTTCATCACTTCGCGGGCCTGATCGAGGTCGACGCCGAGCGGTTTCTCCGAATAGGCGTGCTTGCCGGCGCGGAGGATCTGCATATCGACTTCGGCGTGTGCTTTCGGCACAGTCAAGTTGATGACCAGTTCGATCGAGGGATCGGCGAGCAGTTCGTCGACTGTTTTGGCGGGGAAGAGGTTCTCGTGCGCTTCGGCCTTCTTCTTCGCGACTTCCATATCAATGTCGGCGCAGGCGGCGATTTCGATATTGCCGAACCGCTTGGCCGCGTTGAAGTAGGTGTCGGAAATCATGCCGCAGCCGATGACACCGATTCTGGTTTTGCTCATAATTCAAATCTCCTTGCTGAAACGATTAGCGGTTGCCGATGGTGAGGCCGCTGGTGGTCAGGTACTGATAGCTCTTCTTCATGGCGCGGTACATGTCGATCACGCAGTTGTCGAGCTCGACGATGACCCACTTGACCAGTTTGGGATCGACGGCGGCGAGGATCTCCGGAATCGGCAGTTTGCCGGAGCCGAGCGGCAGCATCGGGATATCGGGATCGAGCACGCCGTCCTTCATGTGGACGAGGATGGTCCGGTCGCGGAAACGCTTCATGACCTCCACCGGGTTCACCTTGCCGAAGTTGGCCGACCAGTAGCAGTCGAGTTCGAACTTGACCTTCGGGCAGAGTTCGGCGTAGATATCATAGGCGAGGCGGTCGCCGACCATGTCGAACTCCCAGTAGTGGTTGTGCTGGAAGAGGGTGATGCCGGCGGCCTCGAGTTTTTCCTGCATGGCATTGGTAAGTTCGGCGGTACGCTTGATGTCATCGAGGGTCTTGAAGTCGGCCTTGCCGTATCCGCAGACGGCGGTTTTGAGGCCGAGTTCCCCGAGGGTGTCGATCGCTTCCGGAATCATTTCGACCGAACGGAGCCAGGGGCCGTGGGCGGAGCAGACCTCCATGCCGAGATCGTTGACGATCTTGCGGAATTCTTTCGGCGAAAGGTTGTAGAACCCGGCGGGTTCCACGCCCTTGAAGCCGATGATGGCCACGAGCTTGAGCATGTCGACGAAGTCTTTTGCACACTGGTCGCGGAAGGAATAGAGCTGCACTGCGGTCTGAAACATTTTACCTCACTCCCATGTTTCGGTAAATTTTCTTCTTTT
>NZ_DBEXAY010000322.1:0-4587 GCF_048170485.1 Victivallis sp.
CAATTTATTAGTTGATAAGCTCTAAGTTTTTTTTCACCGTTCTCCGACAGATCAACCATCAAGCGCGTAATCCAGCTGTTTTTAGACAGCTTTCCGGCGGTCGAAATTCCAACATATTCATAACCCGTATCATTCCAATGATTTTTCTCCGAAACCTGCAAAACCGAAAAGCCGTTGTTCCCGGGATACACCGCCACCTGAAGCTCCCGAGGATCGGAAAAGATTCCCGGCTCCTGCCCGACCAAACCAATCGCCGCAAGGAAAACAACAGCAATTGAACATTTCATAACGCTCTCCTTGTCTGCTTGATATGGGTTGAATTCCCTTTCCGGCATAAGTATACCCCTTAGCCCGCTTATTTACAAATCATCCGACAACAAATGTTCGCTATCGCTCAAAAACGCTGACTGCGGGTTGTCTGTTCCCTGCCGGAAAAACGCTGGAAAAATGTCCCGGGATGGGAACGGACGATACCGCGTGGAAATTTCCGACTCCTGTGGCACATGGTCGGGAACAGGGCGAAATACAAAACTTCCGCAAGGGAATAATACCCGGGGAGCTGGAGGGCCGAACGCCCTCCTGACCTCCCCGCCCGAGAGAAAACGATACCGGGTTGATCCGAATCCGCATGCGACCCTCTCGGGCCTTATTTGTCGGACTTCGCTCGACTCCGCTCGACTGCTTCGCAATCGCTCCTTGCTGCTTTGCGGAACACAAAGCAGTTCTCTCACAGGCACTTGCGGCACTGACCGCACTGAACAAGTGCGCGGGCCAAGCCGTACAGCATGGCAATACAGCAGCGCCGCTCTCGCCGGTCAGGAGCGCCGGGAGAAGAATTTCTCCGCCGTGGGATTCCCGACGAAACAGGCCGCCACCAGATCGTCGAGCTTCGCGGTCGCCAGCCCGATGCAGCTGTCTGCGGCGCCGTAGTAGATTCTGACGGAGCCATCCGGCTCCGGAATGGCGTTGCAAGTGAAGGTGACGTTCATCACCCGCCCCTGCATCTCATAGCAACGTTCCGGCCAGAGGACCGGCAGGCCGCCGCGGGCGATGATTTCTGCCGGATTTTCCAGATCGAGCAGAACCACGCCCAGCCGGTAGATGAATCCGTTGCAGGTGCGGTCGACGCCGTGATAGATTTCGAGCCATCCCCGCTCCGTACGAATCGGCACCGCGCCGCCGCCGATCTTGTGGGAATCCCAGCAGCCGGGACGCGGCGTCATCAGCACCTGCGACTCCTCCCAGTGCGCCAGATCCCGGGAGTAGCTGATGCACATATCCGAAGGTTCGAGTTCATTGTCGCCCATCGGCCGGTCGAGCCGCACGTAGCGGCCGCCGATCTTCTCCGGAAACAGTACCGAATTCCGGTTGTTCCGGCCGTTTTCCTCCTGCTCAATCCGCTCGAACTTCCGGAAATCCCGGGTACGGACCACCCCGGTGCGCACGCCGCGCCCCGCCGCCTGGCTCGCGTACATGAGGATGTATTCTCCGTCGATCAAAGTAATCCGCGGATCGTAAACACAGTTCTCCGGCCCCGCCGCCGGAACCGGCCACTCCACCGGTTCCGGATCGATGGTAAAATGCACACCGTCCCGGCTGCGCGCCAGCCAGAACACAATCGGCGTGGCCGCCGTGGCGGCGTCGACCATCAGCAGATACTCGCCGTTAAACTTGACCGCCCCCGGGTTGAACACATACATGATATCATCGGGAAACTGTTCCGGCGTCAAAACCGGATTCCCGGAAAACTTCTGAAAAATCGACATCTCCACCTCTCTGTTGTTAACGCAAATCATTTCAACGCATTCAATTCAAACACCGTAAGAGAATGCGGCGGGAACTCCCAGTCGAAGGAGCCGTCGGCGGCCGGAGAAACCCTCTTTTCGACCGGATTCCACGCGGTAGCCAGGGTGATGTCGTCCTGATAAAGCTCCCGGGCGATTCCAGAACGCGGCCGCATTCCGGCAACCTCCACTCTTCCCGGAACAGCAGCATCGGGAGAGCGGTTGATCACCGCCAGGGCTATGCGGTTCGCATCCAGCCGGGAAGCCTCGACGGCCAGCAGAGGAACTGCAGGAATCCGGGCATCGCCGAAGAGGGAGAGTTTCAGATTGCGCAGTTCCAACAGTCCGGAAAGTTCGCCGCGCGGCTTCTCCACCCGCAGCAGTCCGGTGATTCCGGGACAATCCGCCCCCACGCTCAGAGAGCAGGAGAATTTCTTCCACTCTCCGGCCTCCTTCAATCCGCCGACAGCGGTCGCCAGACGGGTGGCCTCGTAACCGCGCAGATCCATCAGGCCGAAGCCGAGCGCGGCACTGCCGGTGTTGTTCGCAGCAGGCTGAAAACGGGCTTCGAAATCCGCCCGGAGCGTAAAGCCGCTGTCAGCCGGTACCGCCGCCGGACGGTGAACCGTCAGAAATGTCGGGTAGCTCTGCTTTCCGCAACCGTTCAACCGGAACTGCAGATGGCGCGCATTCCCCGAACCGGAACAACCGGCAGCGGCGAGCGCCTGAAAATAGAGATCGAACTGCGTCACCTCTCCGAGCGCCCGCGGCAAAACCAATGTTTCCCCGCGGGCCGTGACCTGTCCGACCCGCGCAGCAACCATCTCGCGGCGCGGATTTCCCGTCACCTCGACCGGCAGCAGTTCCGAACCGGTATGCCGGGTCCACAATTGGAAGAAGGGCCAGGCCCCGCTGCGGGAGTGCCCCCCATCTCCACGGCGCTGAATCATGCCGAAATATCCCCCGATCGCCTGCCAGTAGGAGGCGGCAAGCACCCGGTTCTCCGGCCGGCGGAACTCGCGCAGAATCTCCGCCATGTTGAGACCGGCCAGATAACTGTGCCGCCACGGAACCGGCTGATTCTGAACGCCGGAAATGTTGTACTCCGTCACCGCGACCGGCAGTTCCCGCCCGGCCAGCTCCCGCACCTGCCGCCGGAAGTTTGCCAGCCGCAGCCGGAGGAGTTCCCCGGCGGTAACCGTGGAATGCAGTGCCTCCGCAGGCGAAAGGCTGTCCAGTTTCGGCGCATAATAGTGGTGGATAATGAAATCCACGTGCGGACCGAGTTCCCGGTAGACGGTTTCATCCCAGAAATCCGGGCGGGAATCCAGATTCATCGTGTGCCCGACCACTCCGATCTTGACGGAAGGATCGACCCGGCGAACCTGTTCGATGGTCTTTCTGGCAAAATCGACATATGCCTCAACGCTGAACCGGCGATGCGGTTTCAAGTTATGATTGTCATGATAGGTCTCGTTGCCGATCTCAAAATATTTGACTCCATAGGGTTCCGGGTGTCCGTTCCGCGCCCGTTTCATCGCCTGCGGAAACTCCGGACGCGCCGGAGCATTCAGATATTCGACCAGGTCGGCGGCAAGCCGGGGCAGCTCCTCCGCCGGCAGAGCGTAATCGGAGAAGGTGATCAGCGGTTCCGCCCCGACCACCCGGCAGAGTTCCAGATACTCCGCCAGCCCGAACTTCCAGTCCGGCCGCGACTCGACCGGCCCGACCGTCTTCCGCCAGTCGAAGTTGTGCGCCAGGCAACCGCCGGGATAGCGGAGCATTCCGGTCTTGATTTCCCGCAGAAAGCGGACCGCTGCGGGATCGGGCCTCATCTGCACAGGATCCCAGTGTCCCTTGCCGGTATTGACGCCATCCGGCGAAGGTTTGGGCAGATCGATCCGGGCGAAAATGCCGCGTTCATCGGCGGCTTCGATGTTGTGTCCGTAGACCATGGGAGCGGCTTCCCCCGCGGAACGGGCGGCGTCAATCCGGATTACCGGGCGTTCCGCCGCCTCCATTCGACCGGCGGCCAGCGCCGCAGAACACAATAAAACAGACGGTAAAAAAGTTCTCAGCATTCTCTCACCTTGCCTCTCACTCATCTTCCCCCCAGAAGAGATCGTCCTGCATCGGAATCTCGTTCTCCTGGAGGATTGCGGAGTGGCCATCCACAAAGACCACGCCCGCTCCGGTATGGTTGCGATGCTTCCAGATGCCACGGGTTCCGAGCAGCATGGACCAGGTGTTGTCGGTCCGCCGCCGTTTCGCCATCGCATCGGGATAACTGCTCTCGGTCTTGTTGATGTCAAAGATCATGGCCCGCGCCGTCGGCCGCCGTATCTTGCCCAGACTGTAACCGGGCACGGCGTTGCTCCCGTTTCCGCCGTTGGCCGGAACGATCCAGCCGTTGATGCCGTAATGTATGGCTTCGGTGCTGACCATCTCCGACGACGAGGCGGGACAGGCAAAAACCCCCTTCGGCATGCGGCTTCCATCGGGCATATTTTCCCAGGAGCAATAGTTCTTTGCCGGCGTTCCGCTGCTCACAGCATAGAGCATGTCGTTCCATTTCCCCTCATATCCGGAGAGATTTCCATTGAAGGCAGGCAAAGTGTGATGGGTGTCGTAGTAGATCAGCGCATAGGTTCCAATCTGTTTCAGATTGGAGGTGCAGCGGATGTCGCGCGCCTTTTCCCGCGCCTTGTTCAATGCCGGCAACAGCATCGCCGCCAGAATTGCAATAATCGCGATAACAACCAGCAATTCAATTAAAGTAAATAACGATCGCGCCTTCATTTTT